>NZ_JADEVX010000039.1:0-29252 GCF_015207925.1 Microcystis sp. LEGE 00066
TTGTTGAGAACGTCTCTATCTCATTGTTGCCATTTCTATTCTCTTTGCTACTTTAACTGGCATGGCGGTTCAACAATCTGGCTCTCGCCGTCAGGTTGATGCTCATTTTCGGCGTGGTTTGAGTTATTTGAAAATTGGTTTACGTTGGCTGGCGGGAGTTGTTCATAAGGCGCGTCCCTTCTTGCGACTTGACCACTTATTTTCTGTTGACCCTTTTCCCTGTTTTGCTTCTCGCAAAGCTCGTCAGGATTATTATGGCAAAATTACCTTTTCTTTTATTCAGGAGTTTGAGGCTTTCACATAACAGTACTTGTCTTTGTATTGAAAAATGTGTCCGTCAGTCAGCCTGCGCCCTCCGAGCGCTCAGGTTTGCTGATCACCCTAATTAAGCGGTTAAATCGATTAACTTTTGTTTTAAAGTTTCCAATCCGAGGCGACGAATAGCCGAGATAAAAACAGCTTGGGGATATTTTTCCTTAGCTATTTCCAAATCCTCGCTTTTTACCTGATCCAACTTATTAAACACCATTAACATCGGACCGGTTTGAATCGGCATCTCCGAGAGGATTTTTAACACCGAGGCAATCTGACTTTCCCAAGCTGGATGGGAGAGATCCACCAGATGGAGTAATGCCTCTGCTTCCGTTACTTCCTCTAAAGTTGCCCGAAAAGCATCCACCAGCGAGGGGGGTAATTCGTGGATAAAACCCACCGTATCGGTTAGTAACAGGGTGTGAGAGACTTGGGTGAGGGGATCGGTAATAGTTAAGCGTCGGGTGGTGGGATCGAGGGTAGCAAACAGTTGATCAGCGGTATAAACTTCGGCAGCGGTGAGAGCATTAATTAAAGTAGATTTTCCCGCATTGGTGTAGCCGACGATCGCCACACTGGCTACATCTTGTTTTTGCCGTTGTTTGCGTAAACGGGAACGATGAGCTTGCAGTTGATCCACCTCATCCTGGAGACGGGATAAACGACGTTGAATAGTTCGGCGTTCTGTTTCTAATTTTGTCTCCCCCGGTCCGCGAGTGCCAATTCCTCCCCCTAATCTCGACATGGCTAATCCGCGCCCGGTGAGACGCGGTAAAGTGTATTCTAATTGGGCTAATTCTACCTGTAGTTTACCCGCTTGCGATTGGGCCCGTTGGGCGAAAATGTCCAGGATAACCTCGGTGCGATCGACCACTCTCACCCCGATTTGGTTCTCTAGATTGCGAATTTGGGCGGGAGAAAGGTCGCGATTGAATACAACTAAGTTAGCTCCCGAAGTTTGCACCTGTAGGGCGATTTCTGCCACTTTTCCCGAACCGATCACTGTTTGAGGATGGGGATGATCCCGTTTTTGTCGGGTGACTTGCAAAACTTTACCCCCGGCGGTATCAACTAAACGCTCTAATTCGCTTAAACTGTCCTCAAACTGGCGATCGCTCATATCGTCGGTCATTAAACCAACCAATAGCACCCGATCTTCGGCTGTATCAACGGTTATAGCGGTAAATTCTCGCTGAAACTCCGCCTCTAGTCCTTCCACTAACTCTAAAAAGTCCTGTTTGCTTAAATCCTCTAGATTTAAGGGCGGGGAGACAGACCAGTATATATTACTATTGACATTTGTTTGACTTTGTGGTATGAGATGCGCCAGATAGACTTGCTCCACATAACCGGTCGCCCCACCACCGCGACGGATCATGCCTGTGCCAGTTAGGGTTAAGATCACCAGTGCGTCTAATCTTTGCAAAGCCATGGCGGTTAAACTGGATTCTTTTGGCGGTTCTTGCTTGAGTTCCGTGGCGATGCAACGAATTCCGCAAAGACGTTGGGAACCGTAGCGGGGTAGTTCCAAGAGAGAAAATTGCGTTTGTCGGGGGGTTCCCACTCCCACTCGAATTACCTGGCCGCGACGGTTGATATAGGTGCAGAGGGGTTGATGGATATCGGTACTGATGGCCGCCAGTCTTTGGGCGAATTCTGGGGTGGTGAGGGTATCAATAGGCAAGCGTTCATGGTACAGCCTTTGTAGCTGTTTCATCTGACTAGCTTTTAGTCCCTGGGTATTGCCGAAGATGGTATCGATAGGCTTTCCTCGCAATTAGGATTTTATCTATATATTGTAGCGATTTTGACACTCGCTGCTCTTTCCTTTTTTGGCACGTCGCCAATGAGAACAGACAAGTCTGGGCATTTTCAGGAACAGGGAATAGACAGTGCTTCCTTCTCCAGCAAACCCAGGATATGAATCTTTATTAGCTCAAGGATTTTTACATTTCATATTTTGCAATTTTTATAGCCAAACTCAAGTATTTACTCAATAGTAACCTTTCCTTATATTAATAAAGCAAGAATAACAAAAAGGGAGAAAATAAAAAATACAAGCATTAAAGAAACTCCCTTAGATGAATAATAACATTCTGGAACTTCAAAAATTTAGAACAGAGACCTATAACTTGATTGGACGTGCCAAAAATGTAACTTTTGAGTTAATGGACGCAGTTTTAACCACAAAAACAGCATACTGTTGGGCAGATTTTTCTCTTTCTCCTCTTAAAAAATGTGGTTCTGCCTCAACCGTAATAGATATTCCCCTAGAGGTATATCTATTAACCATTGATTTTACTTAATCTTACCATTGACTTTAATAAATCTTAAAAATACTCTAAGTTACTTATAAAAATAAAGGTACGTTAGCGACAGCGTAACACGCCCTACTTATACAACTTTTGCCAGAGGGCTAAGGCAAAGTCGTCCTAATACTAAATCTGGTTATTAAAGACTGATTATTTATTCCCCTTTTTGCCGTTCGGCTGAGCTCACGGCTGAAGCCTTTTGCCTGAGCAGAAAACGGGTTTCTCCGAGAAACCCGTTTTCTGTGCGTTACTCAACGGATTTAGTATAAAAGGACAGGGTTTCAAACCGAGGATTTGCGGTGATACAATAAAGTTAGGCAAAAATGCGATCGCAAGAGATAAAGCATGGTTCAAGCACCCATCGAACCCCAACTTTTCTATCCTGATTCCGACGGTAAACCTATGGCCGACAACACAGTTCAATATCGCTGGATTGTTCGCTTGGTTGCCAATCTCAGGTATTTATTTAAAGAGCAAACCGTCTTTGTCGCCGGAGATTTGCTCTGGTATCCCCAGCAGGTAACTGTACCACCCGCTCCCCGTCAAGCTCCCGATGCCATGGTAGTTTTCGGCCGTCCACCGGGTGAGCGCGGCAGCTATAAACAATGGGAAGAAGACAATATTGCTCCCCAGGTAGTGTTTGAAATCCTCTCTCCGAGCAATAGTGCCAGGGAAATGCTCAAAAAGCAGTCTTTCTATCGGGAGTATGGGGTATTAGAGATGTTTTTCTATGACCCAGACTCCCATGATTTCTGGGGATTGGTGCGGGCCAATCAGCAAGAGGATTTTTTCCCAGTAACGGCCTTGAATTTTCCTTGGACTTCCCCAATCCTAGGAATTCGGTTTGAGATGTTTGAAGAGGGTTTAGAGGTCTTTTATCCCAATGGGGAACGATTTAAAGACCCTGAAACCCTCTTTGAGGAACGCAACCAAGCACAACAAGAACGCGACCAAGCACAACAAGACCGCAACCAAGCACAACAAGAACGCGACCGCGCTTTTGCCCGATTACGCGAATTGGGCATTGATCCGACACAGTTGTGACTATAATTAATCTTCAGCGGAGATGCCGTCCTCTTCCACCACCGCTTCGGTGATAGGAGAGGGGGGAATTTCCGTTAAGGGAGATAAATCCGCAGGGGGGGGCATCACGCGATCGAGTTTTAGGGTTAAATAACGAATAACCTCATCACTTAAACGCATGGCCCGTTCCATGGGGGCGACTTGTTTGCCGCTGGCCTGATAATTCATCTGCACATAGACACCATCATTGAGTTTTTTGATGGGATAGGCCAGACGTTTTTTACCCCACACCTTAACCTCAATGTCTGTGGCGCTGTGTTCGGTAATCAGAGTCCGATAACGTTCCACTTGTTGCTGAACGACTTCTTCCCCTAAATCGGGACGGAGAATGTAAAGAGTTTCGTAGTTATTGCTCATCTCAGAATCCTTATGGACTAGAAGGCTTCTTTGTCAAGGCTAGGAGCTAATTGATTTTCATAACTCTCTAGCTTTTAATAAAGAAGCAAGGATATATGATCATACTACTATCCGAGAGTCGATCGCTAGTCATTCCCAGAAAAATATGGCGCAACGCTATGTACGAGTGAAACATCGTCAAGGACAAATCTTCTACGGACTGTTACAGCTAAACCGTAGCGTTGCTGTCTTTGATGCCCCTCCCTGGCAAGGAGGGCAACTAACCACAATAGAATTAGAACCTGATAGCTACCAACTATTAGCCCCCTGTTTCCCGTCGAAAATTATTGCCGTGGGCAAAAATTACCGCGCCCACGCCGCCGAGATGGGAACACCTGTACCGGAAGAACCGCTTTTATTTCTCAAGCCACCGACGACAATTATCGCCGATGGTGAAACGATTTTTTATCCGCCCCAATCGGAAAGAGTGGATTATGAGGGAGAATTGGCATTAATTATCGGAGAAACCGCCAAAAACTGCACCACAGCCCAAGCCAGAAGCAAAATCTGGGGTTATACCATTGCTAACGATGTCACCGCTAGGGATTTACAGAAAAAAGATAGCCAATGGACGCGGGCGAAAGGATTTGACAGTTTTTGTCCCCTCGGCCCCTGGATTGTCCGGGAATTGAGTATCGGGGCCCAATTAACCACTTTTCTCAATGATGGCAGCGAACCGAAACAAAGCAGTTATCTCAGTGATATGGTCTTTCCCCCCGATGTCTTGGTGGCTTATATCTCCCAAGTGATGACCCTGCTGCCGGGGGATGTGATTTTAACGGGAACTCCCGAAGGAATCGGACCGCTGCAGGTGGGGGATAAGGTTCGGGTGGAAATAGAAGGCATCGGGGTTTTGGAAAATAGCGTCATGGCAGCAGAAATCAATTAACGATAATTAACAATCCTAGCGAATACGGCGGGGTCTAGACTCGCCCCACCGACTAAAGCCCCGTTTATCTGCGATTGAGCCATAATTTCATCGATATTATCCGGTTTTACCGAACCACCGTACTGAATGGTTACTTCGGGATTGTCTAATTGTTGCCGAATCAAACCGATAACGCGGTTCGCTTCCTCGCTTTCGCAGGTTTCCCCCGTGCCAATCGCCCAGATGGGTTCGTAGGCGATAACGAGGTTTTTTTGGTCAACATTGACTAAACCTGCTTGAATTTGCTTGATAATTACCTTTTCCGTTTCTCCGGCATCTCTTTGGGCTTTACTTTCTCCCACGCAGATAATTGGGGTTAAACCTTGTTTTTGGGCAGATATGACCCTTAAATTGACGGTTTCATCGGTTTCGCCAAAATATTGCCGGCGTTCACTGTGACCGATAACCACATAGTGAACCCCGATTTCGGTTAACATATCCGCCGAAATTTCGCCCGTATAAGCCCCCGATTTTTCCCAGTGGACATTTTGCGCCCCCAAGCGAATACGACCACCGTGGAGGGTTTTAGAGAGGACAGCTAAAGCTGTGAAAGGCGCGCAAAGAACCACTTCTCGGTCGTCGGGGGTTTCATCTAGATGGGATTTAAAATCTTGCAAAAACTCCAAAGCTTCTCTCTGGGTTTTGTGCATTTTCCAGTTACCTGCAATAACAACTTTCGGCACAGCTTAATTAATTTAGTAGATTTGATAATTTATGGTACATTTTACTGTAAGCCTTTTTGTTACCCTAAGCAAGATCACCGATAATCGCTGTCTGTCGTGAACAGATTTTTTTAATACTTTTACCTGTACCTAGGGTTGGCTGAATAAATCTAAAAACTTTGTTGGATAAGGCTTTTAGACTTTTTTCCCTCAAAAAGTGCCTACCATTGGAGGGATCGGGGGTAAAATCCCTGGACTTTTTCCCTGAAAATTAGGTAACTGACCACCTCAAAATCGGTAAAACCCTACACCCTACACCCCACACCCTGCCCCCACGAAAAACTTTTTGCCGCAAACCCTACCTATGCCCTAATCCCCTACCAAATCCTCATGCGAACCTTAGCGATCGGCGATATTCATGGTTGCTCGAAAGCTCTAGATCACTTGCTAGAGATCGTCAATCCCAAACCGCAAGATACTTTAATCACCCTCGGTGATTACGTTAATAAGGGCAAAGACTCGAAAGGGGTAATCGAGCGCCTGATTTCCCTACATAAACAGGGCAATTTGATTCCCCTCAAAGGTAATCACGAGATTATCATGCTGCAAGCCCGTCATAACCCCCTCAAACAGCGTCTCTGGTTAGAAAAAGGCGGTAAAGCTACTCTAAAATCCTATAGCGAAGGCCAACTGATTAAAATTCCTGAATCCCACTGGGATTTTTTAGGAAAAGTCTGTATAAATAGCTACGAAACTGCAAATCATTTATTTGTTCACGCTAATCTCGATCCCCATCTACCCCTGGCTAGACAACCAGAATACAAACTCTTTTGGGAGAAATTTCAATATCCCGCCGCCCATAGTTCGGGAAAAACCATGATTTGCGGCCATACCAGCCAAAAAAGCGGTAAACCGGTTAATCTCGGCCATGCCATTTGTATCGATACTTGGGCCTACGGCCAAGGCTGGTTAAGTTGTTTAGATGTGGAAGCGGGGAAATTGTGGCAGGTTAACCAGCGAGGAAATTTTCGGATTAGCCATATTCAAGATTATTATCGTCCATCCTCTCTAGGTCGGGACATTAAGGACGGTTCGCCGATTTTTGGCCGTTCACTCTTGTCAAGAGCGGCAGCAATGACATTTAAGGGCAAATAACTGGGGTAAACTCCCTCGCGAGCGCGTTCAATATCCGTTTCCTCTAGGGGAATTTGGTATTTAATCGCAATTGCCTTGAGGATATCGCCGCGATCGATCACTCCCGCTACGGCGGAGGCCGGTGTTAACACCGTGAGCATTGGGTCCTGGATGGTTTCCAGTTTCTGCACCACTGTCACTAAGGGGGTTTTTTCCTCAACAGTGGCAATTTCCGTGAGGGGATGGGCAATATCAAGCAGTTGTTTTTCTGACCAGAAACTGCGCTCGATCGCCTGTAAATCTGCCACCCGAATTAATCCCCGATAACGCCCCTCGGACGCGGCAAAATAAGCAGTATTAGCCGCTGCTTGGTCTAAAACGTATTCCTGGACGAATTCCTCTAGGGTTTGATGGGCGTTTAAAACCCGCAAATTTCTGCTCATCACCTCTCCCGCTTGCAAATTGAGGAGACTTTCCTGTAAATTAGTCAAATTATCGTAAGCGCGGGCATTTCTGAGGATAAACCAGCCCATTAATCCTAACCAGGCACCCCCCACATCTGCCGTCAAGAGAACCAAGAAAATCCCTAAAATAATCCCCAACCAACCGATGAATTGACCACTGATCGCAGCCCAATGTAACCCTTTCCAGCGATCGCCAGTCGCTTGCCAGACCATTGCTTTGAAAATTTGACCGCCATCGAGGGGTAAACCGGGGATAAGATTAAATAGAGCCAAAAACAGGTTAATTATCGCTAAATGCCCACATATATAGGTTAAATTAGCGTTTAAATAGGGTAAGTGACTGGCTAGGGATAGGAGACAAAACAGGAGAAAACTGACGAGGGGTCCAGCGATCGCGACTTGCAGGGCCTCTGGAGGAGTCCGCGATTCTCGCTCGATCGAGGCCATACCCCCAAAAAGAAACAGGGTAATGGAATTGACCTCGATGCCTTGCGACCGAGCCATTAAACTATGACCTAATTCGTGGAGTAAAACCGAGATAAATAGCAATAAAGCCATGATTAAACCAAGTAACCACGCTAAAACAGAACTCTGGGCGGCCAGAGACTGAATTTCTGCATCGGTGGCATTGATCAGGGTGACAAAAGCCAAAATCAGAAACCACGAGGAATCAATATAGAGAGGAATGCCCAATAAAGAGCCGATTCGCCAATTTGTACGCATATTGACCAAGTAAAAAGTGAGAAGTAAAAAAGAAGATGGATAGTGATCAAGGGAAAATTAAAAAGGAACAAAGCTGTCAACCTTCTGGGAGTCTCAACCAGGAAATTAATTTTGCCAGACTACTTAGGACATTTGGAAAATAAAAGTCATTTTGTCCCCTTTACCGAGGGAAATGCGATCGCCAGCCCGGAGACGATGACGATTACCGGGGGGTAGGGGAGTGTGATTAACGTAGGTTCCGTTAGCGCTGCCCGTATCTTCGAGATAATAGATGCCCCCTTCGACGCGGATATCGCCATGAACCCGGGAGACGATATCAGAATCAGGAAAACCGGAAACATCGATATCGGGGGGAATGCGATCATTAGGTTTGCCGATATGAATTACCGATAGATGTAGGGGTAATTCAATTTTGCTATCGGTTTGCAGGTGCTGCAAACTAGCTATTTCCGTCTGTAAGCGGGTGGCGGCCGGAACCGGTGGAGGGGCAACAGGAGGAGGTGCGATCGATGCGACAGTGGCTGTAGGGACTGGTGGGACGGGTTCAGGTTCCGATTCGGCCTCGGCTGCCACCATGGGAACGGAATTAGGCTGTAAATTGTAGCCACACTGACCGCAAAAGGTGGCATCAGTTTGGATGGTTGCCCCACAACTAGGACAGGAAGACATCCGCGGCAAGGGAGTGTAACAGGCCTCGCATTGACTGGCCTCATCGGGGTTAGTATGTTCGCAATTAGGACAAACGATCATTTTTAAGGAAAAAGTAAAAAGTAAAAAGTAAAAAAGCAGATTAGGGGTTGGGTGTTGGGGTGTTGGGGTGTTGGGGTTTTAGGGTGTTGGGGTGTTGGGGTTTTAGTTGAATTACCCCATTTCCCTATTCCCCTATTCCCCTATTCTCTAGACAAAAGAGGAACCAGCGGCCGCATCGAGCAACCAATATAATTCCCCGGCCGGGGGGTGGATGAGACGGGAAGGATAGGAGAAAGAGTCACCATAGGCAGAGAAAATCTCATGTAGAGCGGGGCGTTTACTTTCGCCGGCAGCGATAAAGATCACACAACGGGCCTGATTGATCAGGGGAACGGTAAAAGTCAAGCGGGGATTGCCGTCTTTCTCGCCGACGGTGATACAGCGATCGCTCACCGTTAAAGCTGCCGTGTGGGGAAAGAGAGAGGCGGTGTGACCATCATCGCCCATTCCCAATAAAATCAGGTCAAAAACGGGAAAATCGGGAGAATTGACCCCAAACCATTGGCGGAGATGATCATCGTATTTTTGGGCGGCCAGGTGGGGATCGGGGTCATCCGTGGGCATAGGATGAATATTAGCGGCCGGGATCGGTATGCGATCGAGCCATGCTAACCGGGCCATGCGTTGATTACTGTCAGGATGATCGGGACTAACGTAGCGCTCATCTCCCCAGAAAACGTGAATTTTTGACCAGTCGAGGGGTTGAGAGGATAAAGCCTCGTAGAGAGGTTTCGGGGTACTACCGCCGGACAGAGCGATGGTAAAATAGTCCTGTTGGTCGAGGCTGGTTGTGATTTTTTCCAGAACCAGCGCCAGAGATTTTGCGATCAGAGCTTGTTTATCAGCTAAAACTTCCACCAATTTCTGCATGGGTTTTGTTATCAACTCAGGGGGGCTGTCTTTACTATAGGCTAACCATTGAGGACTCATCTGAGAGCTTGGGAAAATTTTATTCTTTGACAGTCTCTGTCTTAGGGAAGAGATCTGGGGAAAACCTCGTCTGAGAGCTTGGGAAAATTTTATTCTTTGACAGGGATAGGTTTACCGATGCCATATTGAGGTAATATTTCTAGAGTCGATTCTCGAAAGAGGTTGACAAGCAGAACGATTTAGCGTAGGGTTTAGCGGGAGGTTGAGCAAAAGTTAATTAGAAATTGCAGTTTGTCAGATTGCCTCTCGGCAAAATCCTTCTGGGAACCCCCAGCGAGAACTTTTAAACAGACTAATGAATCTATTCATTGACATACCATTACAGAAACAGCGATGAACAGTTTTACTTCTTTGTCCCTGAAATTAACGGGATTGGTTTTCATTCTTTCCTTCCTTTTGGATGCGTTTATCCTGCCGCTGCCCTATCAATTCAGTCAATCCCAATGGCAGGTAGGGTTCGTCACCACCTTTGTCGATCGAGGAATTGTTCCTCTTCTGGGTATCGTTCTCGTTTTAATCGCTTACTGGATTGACGATAACAATAAAGATTTCACTACTAGGAAATACCACTTTGAATTGCGTTGGCCGATCTTTATTCTTTCCACACTGTTAGGCTTAGTTTTTCTGTTGATGATTCCTGTTCATGTCAATAATATCAACCAGATTAAAAACGACGCTTTGACTCAAATTGAACAGGGTGTTGACCAAGGGGAGGGACAAATTCAAGCTTTCTTAGCCCAGGTAAATACTCTATCGCAAAATCCCCAACTATTAGACCAGCAGATCTCTCAGAGAACTCAAGTGATTGAAACTGGTCGTGTCCAAGGACAACCGATCAGCACAGAACAGTTACAAACCCTTCGCCAACAAAGAGAGCAATTAACTAATTTACGCGATTTATCCAAAAGCCCGAGGGAATTTAAACAGCGATTAGATGAGATCAAAAATCAGCTACAAACTCAGCTGCAAGAGCGGCGAAAACAGGCAGAAAGCCAAGCTAACTTGGAGGCTTTGAAACAGTGGTTAAGAATTGGTAATCAAAGCATGTTGCTATCGATTTGCTATAGTTTGATCGGTTGGTTAGGCATTCGAGAACTAAGTAGTATGAAACAACCCATCGCCTAAGTAGGGGATTTATCTTAAATGATGAAGTCTAAAGTTTTCGTTTTCGGGAGCCAAAATTCGGGCTTCGGCCAGGAGCTCAGCGTTCGACAAAAGCTCACGCCGAGTTCCGAATGGACTCAGCAGACGAGCGCGGACAACAGCATACTTAATCCTTAGGATCAAATCTGTAACTACTTAGATATTCAGCCACAAAGGGTATCATTTGCCGATGCTCTTTTTTTTATTAAACCTCTTGCATAATTAATTTTTACTGATTCAAAAGCTTCCTACAATACTAAATCCTGTTTGAAAGGCATAGGGGAGCAGGGAGTGGGGATAAGGGAGAATAAATAAAAACAATCTCCTGACTGCTGACTGCCGACTGCTGACTCCACCAAGAAACTTTTTCAGTAAACCCTAATTAGAGATTTTTTAGTACAAAGGCTCTAGAATGGCCCGTGCCAGTTATTGACCCGAAGACTTGTTTTTTCAGTCTTGTGGCTTTATCATAGATACTGTGTGGTGTGTGTGATGTGAAGGAGTAAGATGACTGCTAATAGCCAACTTATCTCCGTCAAGGCTCTACAAGCTTTGATGAAGCGAGGGTTCAAACCTTCGGTCTCTGGTAGACGGCATCAAAAATCTTGGTTAATAGCTTTAGACGGCGATACCTCAAAACGATTATTCGATATCGTTTTCTCCCTATCGGTTCTAATTTTCTTTTCGCCGCTTTATTTAATCTTAGCCTTATTGATCGCGATTAGTTCCCCCGGTCCGGTCTTTTATATGCAGAAGCGCGTCGGTCAAAACTTCCAGCATTTCAACTGTATCAAGTTCCGTACTATGGTAATGGATGCGGATAAGGTATTAGAGAGACTGATGGAAGACTCTCCCCAACTGCGAGCGGAATTCGAAGATAATTTCAAGCTCAAGGACGATCCCCGCATAACTTGGATTGGCAAGTTTCTTCGTTTAACCAGTTTAGATGAGTTTCCCCAATTCTTCAACGTCCTGCGAGGAGATATGAGCGTCGTCGGTCCGCGGCCTTTAGTTCCCGAAGAATTGCAGAAATATGGCAATCGCATCGAGAAAGTTTTAACTATTCGCCCCGGTTTAACTGGTTTATGGCAAGTTTCTGGACGTAATGACATTCCCTATCCCATGCGGGTGCAGATGGATGTGTATTACGTTAATTCGCGTAACTGGTTAACCGATATCTGGGTAATCTTCAGAACTATCGGTGTTGTGGTTTTTCCCAAAAATAACGGTGCTTACTAAAGCGGTGAATAGTAGTTCAAGATTACTGGCTACTGTTCCAATGTAATTAATCGCTAGACTGGAGGAGAGAAAGGCAGAACTTGCTTTTTTCTCCTCTTTTTTTGAGAAGAAATATTATGATATAGCGTTTTTCAGTCTGCTGAGGTACAAAAGTTATGGCTTTTAGGCAAAAGGCAAGAGGCAAAAGGGAAGAAAATAGGTGTACCTCACTAGCTTAGGAAACGCTATAGTAATTAGGGCTTGCTAGATAATGGTAGAACCCTTTTAAAATAAGACTTTTGACCTTTTAAGAGCCGATGTTAGTGCCAGAAAATAGATTGAGACCTTCAAAAACCTTGCATTATCCTTCTTGTGGTACGCAAACTGGTAAAAAAAAGGAGGGCAACAAAGCCTTAAACTGCTGCCTTCTGCCTGACCCCATCCTAGGCCTTTTTCAGCAAACCCTACTTAGCTGTTATCTTAAGGGTGAGGTACGAAATTTCTGATTTTAGGAAACACGGGAACCAGAGATGATTCTAAATCTCGTCATTTCGTCCTTACCACAATTTAGGCATTTTGTCAAAAAAATTTTGACTTTGCAACAAAACTACACAAAAATTAGATCAACGTTGTTAGGGAAAAAAGGGATAATTGGCGAAAGTGTTTGGTTTGGCTAAAAGGGAAAGTCTAGATTTAGCAATGGTTTCAAGGCAAGCTAGACCTTTAAAAGTCCAAAAAAGACCACAAAAACCCACCGTAGCATAATGCAGAATTATACCAGAATCGCTGGAAGTATTGCTATCTCGTAAATAAATAGAAATTATTCTCAATAAATTCTTGAGTAAAAATAAATATTACCAATTGTAAATTTAAATATTTTTAAGTATTGAAGATGTTTGTATATAAAATACTTATCATTGTTGCCCCGATTGCCTCTAACTTTCCCCTCCCCACAGCAATCACCGGGTAAATAGAAAATTTCTCATTCTTTCTCCTAAAGATGAAGTACAGATTAATCCTTACTCATCAAGTATTTTAGCAACAATAACTAACCTCATCTTTCTGAGAAAGCCTGTAACTGCCATAACCTACCTTGTATTATGAACAATAGTCAAGTTCTTATATTCTCGGTAAAATCGTCCTATGAGGGGAGAATCATTAGTAGCCTGGGCAGCACAACAAAACTCCTTGGATAGCAGTTCTGCTGTGAACAGCCAAACGGTGGGAGACATTCCTGAACTGGTTCTTATCTTGATCCTGCTGCTACTGATTGCCACTGCTGTGGCCCTAGTAACCCAGCGATTACGCATTTCCTATGTGGCAGGTTTAGTGTTAGCAGGATTACCGATCACCGATCTTTTATCTCGTCGTATTGGGTTAGATCCGTTTTTAGTGCTTAACCTTTTTCTGCCGATTCTGATTTTTGAAGCGGCGATTAATACCGATATCAGCCGTCTTCGCAGTACCTTTAAACCGATCGCACTGCTGGCAGGACCCGGCTCGGTTTTTTCTGCGGCGATTATTGCGGTTTTGGTAAAATTTGGGCTGGGGCTAGATTGGATTCCCGCCTTACTGGTGGGAGTGATTCTGGCAAACACCGATACTGTCTCAATCATTGCCGTCTTTAAAGAAATTCGGGTTCCCTCTAGGCTCTCGACTATTGTGGAAGGGGAAACACTATTTAATGATGCAGCCGCACTCGTCACCTTTAATTTGCTCTTGGTGATTTACGCGACTGGAACCATCAGCACTACACAAGTCATCAAGGAAGTGTTGATCGTTGCTCTGGGTGGGGGATTAGTGGGTGCTGTCCTAGGCTACCTGTGTCTGCCTATCTATGTGCGCTTACGGGATCCGCTTAGTAGCCTGCTGCTTACGGTTGCGCTTGCCTTGGGAGCTTTTCAACTCGGGCAGTTTTTGGGTGTATCGGGAGCGGTGGCAGTAGTTATTGCCGGACTTGTCTTTGGTAACTTGGGGCTGCCTCGCAGCGCCTCTGCATCCGATCGCATTACCCTGATCAGTTTTTGGGAATATGCCGGTTTTATCGTCAATACCTTTATTTTTCTGCTGATTGGCATTGAAATCAACCCCTTGACCCTATGGCAAACCTTGCCATCGATTGTGCTGGTCATTTTGGCTTATCAATTGGGGCGTATTCTGTCAGTGTATTCTTTACTATGGGTACTTCGCTGGATCGATCGACCGATCCCCTTGCGCTGGCAACATATTCTGATTTTGGGCAACATCAAGGGTTCCCTCTCCATGGCCCTAGCGGTTGCTATTCCTTTGACTCTAACAGGGCGGGAATTGATCATCGAGCTAGTCTTTGGGGCTGTGTTATTTTCTCTGGTTATCCAAGGATTAGCCTTACCCTGGTTAATTAAAAAGCTCGATATTAGTCAGGTTTCGGCAGTAACACGGGAGATTGGCCAGTTGCAGCTGCAGTTGATCGCGTCGAAAGCGGCACAGGATGAGTTAGCCAATTTACTGAAATCCGGCGTTTTACCGAAAGCAGTGTACGAAGAACTGTGGGCATCTTATCAGGCAAAAGTGGCGGTATCGGAACGGCTGCTGCGGGATGCTTATAATCAGTCTCGATCGGGGCAAAGGTCGCCTAACAACGGTCAACTAGATGCCATTCGACGACGATTGTTCCTCGCTGAGAAGGCAGCCTTGAGCGATGCACTTCGCAAACGCATTGTACCAGAAGATTTGGTACAATCCTACGTTAAAGGTTTGGATGAGAAACTTCTATCGTTGGACGATGATTAGTTTGAATGCCGAGGTAATCGATCATCGGTTTGACGAATTCCGGACGAGTAACCACCAGAATAGTTGAGTCTGCTTCTAGGACGGTATTGCCGTTGGGAATCTCTAAACTGGCAGAAGGGTGACACTGATAGCCAATAATAAGCGAACCGGTCGGAAAGTTGGCATCTTGAGCGATTTGGGCAACGGTACGCCCAGCTACATAACAATCCCTGGGGACCGGCAGCTTTAGCACCTCCACTTGGCCCTGTTCAAAGTGCATCATCGATTCTACTTCGGGGTATTCGATCGCATTTGCCATGGTGACAACGGCTAAATCAATCGTGCTGATGATGTGACTAGCTCTAGCAAGACGATAGGCATCGAGAAATTCGCGATCGCACATTCTCACCACAATATGGGAAATGCCATAACTTCTCGACAAGGTAACTAGGGCTAGATTCATCGCATCGTCCCTCAATGCGGCAACAACCGCGTTAGCTTGTCTAATCCCCGCCTCTAGCAGAACTTTCGTACTGACAGCACTCCCCTCAAAGGCCATGACACCGATTTTTTCCCGGGCAAACCGACAAGCTAAAGGGTCCACATCAACGATGGCGACGGTGTGTCCCAAGTCTAAAAGTTGTTGGGCTAAACCTAGCCCCATCATTCCCGCCCCACCAATTAAAACATACATAGCGGCTCTTTACTTAACAAAATACTACCCAATTAAGTGGTTTCAATTAGATTATAACCAGCTACTTACCCCAAAAATCTCCACAGACAACATCAAATAAATTTATTTTTATCAATTCAAATACAAGAAAAAACAACTCTCTTGATTCTCAATCGATCAATATTTCGGGAAATAGTCAGGTATTTATCCTCCAATCGGATAATTCTCGCAACTTGCTCAGGATTTGGCGAGTTATAGGAGTTGGTTTCGCTCTAGGAGGCGTTATGTCGACAAAATCTCGATCTCGCGCTCGATTACGGTGATAATTTGTAAAATATTTCTAGATTCGCCAGGTTGAACGTTTAACTCATCTCCTACATGGACATGATCGGGAAAATTCGGTAAATCGGGAAAATGTTCCACGTTATCCCAGCGTTTTCTTAACTTCTGTTTGCTTGCGTCCATCCATTGATAGCGATAGCTTATCGTAACGATGCGTCGATTGATCGAGGTAAAAGCCTCCGCAATTTCTAAAAAATCTCCGTTCGTTAAAAGGACTCTCGCTCGGAAATAGCCTCGATCGAATAAAATTCTTTCATCGACAATCGTGAAAGAGTTCACAATCGAACTCTCAGATAATTTCCGTTTAACCTTGCGAATATAATCGGCTATCTCCATCTAATTTGATCGTAAACTTATCTCTTTTCTAGCTGCCAATAGCATTTCATAATAAACATTCCACTCGAAATAATCGATAGCGTCCCCTAGCTCACCAGAACGAAATCTAGGAGAGAATTCTTCCGAACTCATGCGATATTGATTTTCGTATTGCTTGACACGGGTTTCTAAATCCAAAATTTGAGCGTTAATCTGCAAATTTTCCCGTTGTTCGCTCTCAATTTTCCGATTCAGTAACTCTCTTTCTTCCTCGGAGAGAGAGAGAATAATTCGCGCGAGAGAATCAATCAGTTGGGTGTTCATTGTCGTTAAAATCCGAGATAGGATTATTTCCCCTGAGAACTGTAGCAGATTCGATCGAGAACCGCTGCCATGACTTCTAGGAAATAATGGGTGGATGAGGCTGTACCTATCCACCCTAGATATCTAAATCTGCGGGGCTAAATTTCTTGTGAATCTGAGGAAAACCTAACTGTTTAATCACTTGATGTTTGCGTTCTTCCTCAAGGGATGACAACTGATTATAATTAACCCAGTGAATACAGTTAACCGGACAAGTCTCGATCGCTTCTTGAATAATTTCTTCTTCGTCACCGTCCTGATTATAGACACGAGAGCGACCGTATTCACCTTCAATAAAAAAGGTATTGGGGGCAACGTGGGCGCAGTGTTTACAACCAATACAAGTGACCTCATCGACGTAAATCGCTTTCTGGCGCAGTAAACCGCCCAATTCCGGTTCAAAACCAGTGCGGTCGGGGGAATCTCTTAGGAATCCCCCTAACTCTGGTTCAAAACCAGAGCGTTCGGGAGAAAAATCAGCCATTAGGCGCTCCAACGTTGTACCACTAGACGAATAGAACCATCAGTATTTTTTTCCTGTGCTGCCACCTGAAAACCCTGTTTAGCAGTTTCTGCCAGAATGGTGTGGTAGGCATAACCTTGATTTACTTTTCTTAAAAATCCTTCTACGGTTAGGGGTTGTTGCCAGTATTGCAAATCGGCAACTAACTCGTACTCGTTACCATTCCAGCGAAAACCGATATCGTAATTGTTATCTTGCTCGATTACCACCTCTGCGCTTAAAGTTTGACCTTGATAACCTTTGACGGGGTGGGAACCCTCTTTCCATTCCATCCCCATATCGCTCAGGGCGGCTTTTAGGTAGGATAGATCGCGGATTTTGGTTTTGATATTGCTAAAGTGTGACATGGCTTTTCAGTGGCTTAAATAAAGGGATTGGGAAAAATGAAAAATTACCAGTCGCTAAAAGTGGCTGCGTTGCTAACTTTCTCTGACTGGCTGACGGTTTGATGGTAATAATCCGAGGTTTTCTCTTGAGACATCAGCTGCCCGAGTTGTGCCTCGATCGCCGCCGTCACCTCTTGACAAGATGAACCGACTATGCCTGTCACCTTTTCCATGACGCGACCATCGGGATAGATGATAAACTCTAGGCTTTCCATGCTCATAGCTCTTCTCGGCGTGATCTGGGGTTTGCAAAGCTCCCTATCGTTTTAATTTACGATAGTTTGCTAATCGTAGCAATCTGGTTAAAATTTTAGCAAAACTTTATATTATCTGAGCCAACCACTTTCATTTTTTGTAAGTTTCGCGTAACTTTTCTTCATCGTCAAGGGCGAACCTTAACCTAGTAGGCATAATTTAACAAAACTACACAAAAAAGACGACCTGAAGCGATAAATTGAAAATAAAGGAGATGCAACGGCGAACCACGACCGCCGAGATCATAGAATTTTGTCTATAGGAATCAGAACAAATATGAATAAACAAATAGCCAGCGATCGCCTTCGGATCGGTGTTTTAGGTTTTGGTGGTTTGGGACAGGCTGCCGCTAGAATTCTCGCCCCCAAACAGGAAATGCTTTGGACTGCCGCCGCCGATAAAGCCGGTTTTGCCTACCACAAAGACGGTCTAGATGTCAATACCTGTAACAAAATTTATCATGACCGAGGTTCGATCGGTTATCTGGAAAATTACGGCAGTCTCAGCGAGAACAGTATCGAGGAATTAATCAAAACTGCCGACGTAGAAGGCTATTTTCTCGCCTTACCGAATTTACCTAACAATTTCATGGCCGATATCGCTAAAACTTTCATTCGCTTAGGTTGGCGCGGAGTTTTAGTCGATGCTCTCAAACGTACCAGCGCCATGGCACAAATCTTAGCACTACAAGCAGACCTAGAAGCCGCCGGCATCACCTATATGACCGGCTGCGGTGCTACCCCCGGACTGTTAACTGCGGCTGCTGCCCTAGCTGCCCAGAGTTATGCAGAGATTCATAGCGTTAAAATTACCTTTGGCGTGGGAATTGCCAACTGGGAGGCTTATCGTGCCACTATTCGCGAAGATATCGCCCATTTACCCGGTTACAACCCAGAAACAGCCCACCAGATGAGTGACGCAGAAGTGGAAATGCTGTTAAATAAAACCAATGGCATTCTTAGCCTCGAAAATATGGAACACGCGGACGATATTATGCTGGAATTGGCTGGAATTTGTGGACGCGATCGGGTTTCCGTCGGGGGTGTGGTGGATACGCGCAACCCGAAAAAGCCTTTAAGTACCAATGTTAAGGTCACGGGGCGGACTTTTGAAGGCAAAATTTCCACCCATACCTTCACTTTAGGTGATGAAACCAGTATGGCGGCTAATGTCTGTGGGCCAGCTTTCGGTTATCTGAAAGCGGGGGTTTCCCTGCATCGTCGCGGTATCTACGGATTATGGACAGCAGCGGAGATTATGCCGCAATTTGTGCGCTAGGGGTTTCTCTGGCGTAAAATAGCTAAAACTTTCGGGAAAATAGCGGGTAAGGGAGCGATCGCTTCTAGGCTCTCTCCCGTGACCGGATGTATTAAGATTAAACGATAGGCGTGGAGTAATTGCCCTGGTAGATTAATTCCGATGGAACGACCGGAACTATAGAGGGGATCCCCAAGAATCGGATGACCGATATGGCTGCTATGAACGCGAATTTGATGAGTTCTGCCAGTTTCTAGGCGAAATTCCATTAAGGTGTAGTTGCCTAGTCTTTCCTTGACTTGCCAGTGAGTGACGGCATTTCTACCACCTTTTTCCACGGCAATAATAGCCATCTTTTGGCGATCACTGCGGTGACGACTGATCGGCAGATCAATTGTACCTGTTTCGCTTTTGGGGACACCGTGGACGAGGGCCATGTATTCCCTGCGGGCAGTTTTGGTTTTCAATTGTGCCTGTAGGTGTTGATGGGCCTGGTCGGTTTTGGCAATAACGATCGCACCCGTGGTATCCTTATCTAAGCGGTGAACTATACCGGGGCGTTGAATTCCACCAATTCCAGCTAAATTTGGGCAGTGATGTAGTAAAGCGTTGACCAAGGTTCCCGATTCGTGGCCGGGGGCCGGATGAACCACTAAATCGGCTGGTTTATTGATAATAATCAGATATTCGTCTTCGTAAAGAATATCAAGATCGATCGCCTCGGCGCTTAATTGCAGGGGTTGACTGTCGGGAATGGTAATCTTTAAGCGATCGCCTTGACCAACTTTAGTATTTTTATTAGTGCAAATTTGACCGTTTAACTGTATATATCCCTGTTCTATCAGTTTTTGCAGCCTCGATCTCGATAAATCGGGCAATTGTGACCCCATCCAAGCATCTAAACGTTCTTTTTTTCCCGCAACTTCTAAGTTTAATTGGTTCATCGATTTTTAGTAATCAGGGTGTAAGGTTTAGGAGAATCGAGAAAAACTGACTTGAGATTATTTAAACTTAGCTCAACAATTCCAGTTATTTTAACAGTAATTGAACTTGCTCTGGCTGCTTGAGATAGGAATCTTGGGATTAAATTTTCCTGATTTTTAACGACAAAAGCCAAAGCAAATCAGTAGAGATTTACTCATACCCAAAAAAATAGAGAGACGTTGATTATAGCAACGTCTCTAGATCAGAAATTAATCAATCAGAGTAAGCCAAGCTGTTTTAAACAAGCGAATTTTGCCCACTTTAGTCAACAAAAAAACCATTTAAAACTGCTGAAATGATCGAAACCACGATCGAACCAAATAAAGCGGCAAAGAATGATTTTACCTCAAAACCACTGATAAAATAGGAGGCTAAAGAAAAGGAAATGGCATTAACCACAAAAATAAATAACCCTAGAGTTAAAATAGTTAAAGGCAGGGTAAAAAGAATCAACAGGGGTCTAATAATAGCATTAATTAAACCCAAAGCGACAGCAGCTATCAAAGCCACGGTAAAATTTTTAATTTCTATACCTGGTACTATTTGCGCTGTAATCAATAAAGAGACGGCGGTAATCAACCAACGGAGGAAAAAAGATAACATAAGCCCATCCATCTAAGATAGTTCATCCTCATCTATTCTAATCGCCATCGCCACTTAAAGAGGCGGAAGTCTTCAGGAGATGACAACGAAAACTGAGAGTGACTGCTGCTTCTGCTCGAAAACCAGAGCGGGAACATAGTATCGGTTATACTGATAATAAACAGGAGGATTCGATCGGACTATCAATCCCAGGACAGAGGCAGCACTAAAGATGATATCTAGAAAAAATTTTAGCCAAAGCCAGCAAGTACCAATCGGTAAAACGAGAATTATTCAGGGAGCAACTGGCACTTTAATGCTAGTGAGTCTGCTTTCTCTCCTCTTAGTGCCACCTAGTTTAGCATCTCCTGAGCCACCCAATTCGGTCATCGCCGCTACCCGTCAAGATTTGAGTCGGAAAACCAAGATATCGGTTAATCGCTTACAAATCCAAGCATCACAACCAAAAACCTGGCCCGATGGTTGTTTAGGATTAGCTAAACCGGGAGAATTCTGTACTCAAGCACTGGTGCAAGGATGGCGAATTATTCTGACTGATAACCAAAAAACTTGGGTTTATCGCACCGATAGCAGCGGCGCTAATCTCCGCTTAGAAAAGTGAATTTCTTTGGCTCTTTTCCAGCTGCTTTTTCGGCATCCCCAAAGTAGCTTTTTCCCGATTTGATTATCGTCCCCCCATGCTTGGGGGGATGAAAATCGGCTGAGAATGGCTCTAGGGTTTGTTTCAAGAATCTAGTCGTCTCTGGCAACCCTATTTAATTAATAATCCCATTTTTTTGCTTCTTTTTGCCCTAAAACTCCCGCGATACTGGGAAAAGTAAGAAGTAATTCGGTCATCAGTCCTCAACTATCGTTTAAGATGGATAGGAGAAGGTAAAGTTTTATATGTCCCCTTCAACTGCGTTTAGGAGTTCCTGCTAAAGATGACACAAGCTACTCAGATTCAAGGAAAAGGAATTTTACTCAGTGAGGCTGCCCTCAAACACCTTACCATGCTCAAAGAGCAACAGGGCAAGGATTTATGTCTGCGCGTGGGTGTGCGTCAAGGTGGTTGTTCGGGAATGTCCTATATGATGGATTTTGAGCATCCTAGCAATATTGGCCCCCAAGATGAGGTTTTCGATTACGATGGCTTTAAAATTGTCTCTGATAAAAAAAGTCTGCTCTATCTCTACGGTCTCATGTTAGATTACAGCAACGCGATGATCGGCGGTGGGTTCCAATTCACTAATCCCAACGCCAGTCAAACCTGTGGCTGTGGTAAGTCTTTTGGCGTTTAATTATTTCTCTGGGGTGATACCTTTCACCCCCGCCTCCCAGAGGCGATTTTTTTTTGGCCAAAACTCTTGACAAAATCGGAGACTTGACATACACTTTTTATATAATGGGAATCCGTGCCTGCCTGCGAACCCTTCATTTTTAGGCTAGATACCCTGCCCTGAATTAGAGACGATAATAATCTGAGGAAAACTTTTTAGACATTAAGAAGGGTTTTGACTGAGATTCCGCAGGGTACGATTGACAAAGCTGAGGTAGTCGTCAATTTCTTCGTAGGCATCGAGTTCTTGCTTTTGTGCGGGGGTAATTGCTGATTCTTTCTCTAGTTGGAGTAATTCTTCAATCCGAGTCTGAACGGCAGTGGAAGCTCGAAATATAGCAACTCCATCTTCTAATTCTAGGCAGACGGCTCCCTCTCTGGCTAGGGCAGAGGGCAAGTGATTGAGTTTAGGGATTGCTTGGGGGGTCATTTCAGTTACCAGTTATCAGTCATCGGTGACTACCAAGGATTTTAATTTTTATCCCCATTATTATACCTACGGCTGTGGTAAGTCTTGGCGATTTTTTTTGGCCAAAACCCTTGACAAAATCGGAGACTTGACATATACTTTTTATATAATGGGAATCCGTGCCTGCCTGCGAACCCTTCATTTTTAGGCTAGATACCCTCAATGTTAGGATAATCGGCCATGTCAGGACAAACGGGCAATAAACCACTTTTTTCTCAACACTATCTTGAGCATCGGCTGCCGGATTCTGGGGAATGGCAAGAGGATGTATCCGTGGCATTTTCCCGCTTAGAGAGTCTTTATCAACAAAAAAAGGCGATTTTGCCGACTCTTAACGAAGCGCAAACGGAAGCAGAATTAATACAACCGATTCTAGAAATTCTCGGTTTTAGTTATATACCGCAGGTAAGCAGTAGGGGAAAAGGAAGGTCAGAAAGGCCAGATTATGCCCTATTTGCCACAGAAAATGACCGTTATCAAGCCTATGCTCTCCAGAATAATGAAAAAGCCTTTTATAGTCAAGTTTTAGCGATCGCTGAGGCCAAATACTGGCAACGTTCTCTTAGTGACGTTTCTAAGAATGATCAGCGAGATATCTGGAAAAATAGTAATCCTTCCTTTCAGATCACCAATTATCTCACGGGGACGGGAGTAGATTGGGGTATTCTCACTAATGGTCGAGAATGGCGCTTATATTACCGTCAAGCGTCCTCCACAGCCACGGAATTTTATCCAGTGGACTTGATGGAACTATTAGAAGGGAGAGACCGGCAAAAATTTCGGTATTTCTGGTTATTTTTCCGTCAAGAGGCTTTTATTAAGGATATTCACGGTCAGAATTTCCTTGAACGGGTCCGGGAGGGGAGTACCACCTATGCCACCAGAGTGGGTAACGAGTTAAAAGAGTTAGTCTTCGATCGCATTTTTCCCGATATTTCTAAGGGTTTTGTATCATTAAATACAGACATACAGCCAGATTTATTGTATGAGGCGAGTTTATCCCTGCTGTATAAATTATTATTTCTACTCTACGCAGAAGCGCGGGACTTGCTGCCGGTGAGGGGAGACTATCGCGATTACAGCTTATTGCAAAAGACGCGGGAAATTGCCGTTAAAATCGATCGTCAGCAGGTCTTTAGTGGCACCTCGACGGGAATATACGATGCTCTCCTCAGTTTATTCCGCATTGTCGATCGAGGGGATGCTAATTTAGCCGTACCTCGTTACAACGGGGGTTTATTTGACATGGAAGAAGGCCGGGTGAATTGTTTTCTCGGTCAATATAAGTTATCCGATGCGGTTTTAGCACCCATCTTAGACAAGTTAGCACGTTTTGAGGGACAGCCGATCGACTATAGTTTTTTAGGTGTGCGACAGTTAGGATCAATTTACGAAGGATTACTGGAATATCGCATCGTGATTGAGGGGGAATCGGTGCATCTGGAAAATGATCGGGGAGAAAGAAAGGCCACCGGTTCCTATTACACTCCCGATTACATTGTTAAATATATTGTCAGTCATACCCTCAAACCAATTTTAGAGCAAAGGGCGCAACAGTTCGGGGATGTGATGACAGAAATCGCCACCCGAAGACAAGAAAGCAGCGATAGACGTTTAGGAAATCTCAGTCAGCAGGGATTACAAAAAGAGCTACAACGCTTAGAAAAAAAAGCGATCACCACCTTACTTGATCTTAAACTCTGTGACCCCGCCATGGGAAGCGGACATTTTTTAGTGGAAGCAGTGGACTATCTCACCGATGAGTTAATCCAGATTCTCAATCTTTATCCCGAAGATAATCCCGTTTTAACCATGTTGGAAACCACCCGACAAAACATTATCGACAATCTCCGACAACAGGGAATTATTCTCGATTCTCCCACCCTTGAACCAACGCAATTATTACAGAGAGTGGTGATGAAGCGCTGTATTTATGGGGTAGATATCAATCCGATGGCTGTAGAATTGGCCAAGGTTAGTCTCTGGTTACATTCTTTCACAGTGGGCGCACCTTTGAGTTTTTTGGATCATCATTTACGTTGTGGTAATTCTCTGATCGGAACTACCGCCAAGGCCGCAGAAGCCGCTATGATCGAGGAAGAAAGTGGTCAATTAACTCTTTTAACTGGCCCTTTTGTCGGGTTACTTCGGGCCGCGGAAATTATGCGGGGAATTAGTACCCTCAGCGATGCGACTTTTGCTGAAGTGGAAGCAAGTGAACAGTTATTCCGTGATTTTGATAGTCAAGCTAAACCCTACAAGCGTTTATTAGATGTTTTCCTCTCTCGCTTTTTTGGGGTTAAAACTGCTATCGAGTTTCTGCAGCGCTACGGTGGTAATATATCGGCAATTAATTGGGATAAGTTACCCCGTTCAGATCAAGGAATTTTAGACCAGGCAGCTAGTTTATATAAAAGTAAGCGTTTTTTTCATTGGGATCTGGAATTTCCTGAAGTTTTTATCGATCTTGATTCTGCTTCTTGGAAGGATAACCCCGGTTTTGATGCAGTAATCGGTAATCCTCCTTATGATGAATTGTCAGAATCCGCTCTCGGTAGAGTAATTGACGAAAAACAATTTATAGATAATACAGAAATTTATAAAGAAGCTAGAGCATTTAGAGTTAACTTATATCGTTTATTTATTGCCAAAGCTATAAATCTCGCCAAGAAAAATGGCTATCATAGCTTTATTGTTCCTATGTCACTGCTAGGTGATCGTTTTACATTTGAGTTAAGACGTAAGCTTTTACAAAAAACCAGTTTGATATGTATTGAAGCTTTTCCGCAAAAAGATGACCCCAATAATCGGGTTTTTCGTGAAGCAAAATTATCCACTTGTGTGTATGTTCTTTTTAATGGCATATTACCGCTAGATTTCTTGATGAGAACTCATGAGGGCAAAGATATTCTAGAACATTCTCGTCGATATTATGCTAATGCTGAAAAAATCGATAAATTTGATCCTGATAATTTATCTATACCAACAGTCAATCAGGAGTCTTGGAAATTGTTATTAAACCTATGTGAAAATCCTAGATGTGTTTTATTTAAAACCATTGGTTATCCGACTCCTGGAGAGATTATGTTCAATCAGCAATTCAAAGAATTTATATCAGATGATCCTCCAGGTGAAATAGTTCTTCGTGGAGCGCATATAGGTCGTTATGAGTTTTACGAAAAGCCAAAACAAGGAAACCCAGTGTATTTAAATAAAACAAAATTCCGGCTCTTCGTTACTTGTTATGGTTCGATAGGGGGGCATAAATCAACAAAATCTTTATCTGGTAAGGGATTTAATTGATTAGTTCGCTTTAGATAAAAAACAATTGACAAAAATCGCCCAATGTCTTTCTCTATAAGGGTTCCATCCCTTATAACTCCCGTCTATTGCATAAGACAAACCGAAGAACCAAAATTCCTTGAAAAACGTGGTACAAATAAAGAAGTTAAAGCATACGATCATTTAAAGAGAAGAATCGCCTATCAAAGAGGTGCAGCAATCGATAATTATCGACGGATAATAGCAACAACTATTCAAGAGGGATTTTTTTGTTCTGACACAGTTGGTTATATTGTAGATACACAATATAAACTAGAAACAGTTCTAGCTTTTTTAAATTCAAAATTATCGGAATGGAGATTCAGCCTTACAAGTACGACTAATCATATTAATGCCTACGAGCTAAACGTAATTTTTATTCCTAAAATATCTTTTAACACTAAAAGCGATCGCCGTCAACAGAGTTTAGAGAAACTTATCAAAAGTTATCAAGAAAAGCAAGAGATATTAAAAGAAATCGAGGAACATATTAGGAGAGAAGAAACCGATATAGTCCATGATATTTTGGCCTACTTAGCAGAACAGATGATCGAGATAAATCGGGAAAAACAAAAAGAAATCAAAAGCTTTTTAAGATATTTAGAGAGAATAATCGGCAGTGCGATCGATAATTTAACCAACAAATCAAAAATCCAAAACTATCTCGGTGACTACCAAAAAAGCGAACCTCATCTTAGCTTCGAGCAACTTGGGGAGATACTGAAAAAGAACAAAAAGAAAATTAGCGTTAACTTGTTAGATCGTCAAATACAGGAAACCTTAGAAAAAGAATATCAAACCAGTCTGGATAAACTTTTACCCCTAAAACAACAATTAAGCAGCACCGATGAATTAATCGATCTAATTGTGTATAAACTCTATGGATTAAGCGAGGAAGAAATTAAAATTATTCAGGGGAGAGAGTAAAAAAAAAGAATCAGCTGCCCGCGTATTTAAATTACTTGTTGAGATACAGATACCCGTCGAGGCGGTATAACCGTTAAATTTACGACCAATCCTGACTGGTATCGCAGAGGAAATGGTCGGCCATGATGTCCTCGAAGGTGAAGGGACAGTGAGAGGGAAAAGTCCGTATCGGTAAGTCCGTGTCTCGCAAAGCCAAATCCACTCCGGCCTCGAAAGCATCGGATAAAGCCGTCGGTATCCGGGATTTTAAACTAGGATTACCCTCTAGATGCCGTCTGATCCCTCGTCTCTGTTCTCTAATCGTCAAAAACCAGCTGCGAGAACGTTTATCTGGCTGATATTCCCATTTGAGAAGATGTCCTACCAAAACGGTTAGACGGCTCACCAGTTCTCGATATTCTTGTTTACCCAAGGAAATGATTTCCTCCCGTAAGTTTTGCCAGTCCAGAGCTTCTACCTGTCGGTTGGCTAGAGCTTTCGCTTGTAGCTCTGTCCACCCATAGAAGTCCGATTCATACAGGGAATTGGCTTGATCTTTCATATTGGAACTTTACCTAGGGTCTGCTGAAAAAGGTTTTTCTGGGGGCAGGGTGTGGGGTGTAGGGTGTAGGGTGTGGGGTTTTAGCGATTTTCATCTGGTCAATTATCTAATTTTCAGGGAAAAAGTTCAGGGATTTTACCCCCGATCACTCCAATGGTTGGCACTTTTTGAGGGAAAAAAAGTCTAAAAGGTTTACCCAACAAGGTTTTTAGATTTATTCAGCAAACTTTACCTAAAATGTCGGCTGGAAGGAACCCTGGAGATGACAGGTTCCGCTAGTATAGAACAGCGAAGCACGATCAAAACGACAGCAGTTTGGCGATATTTGAATAGGCGTACTGACTCCGCACCGGATAGTGAACACCTACCGTAGCCGTGATGTTGACGTTGGACTGACGCTCGAATACCATCACGATGTCGGAGCCGCCGAAGAGGAAAGTCGAGATCATCTCGCCCTTCGACACCGTTTTTCCCACCACCTCCTGGCGCACCTTCTCGTTGATCAGTGCCACCTGCTCATCATAAGATCGCCCCTTCTTTTCCTGTTGGGTAAGACGGATAAGTTCCTGCGTCCCTGGTTTGACGAAGACAACGGAGGATACTTGTGCCATTCCAATGGGCAGTACGGCGATCTTGCCGATAGCGGTTTCCAGGACAAAAAGCCCACGGCACTGCACAAACTGATAGTCTGTGGCATCCTTTGCATCCAGATAACGGTGCGGCATGGCCACGTTGGCCAAGGATGAGTTTTCATCGGCACGTCCCTCAGCATCGAGTAGATCAAGTTGGACATCCAGGTAAACCTGTCCTGGGATAAATTTGGCCTCAATTATCCTGCCCGCTGCCGGGGCGTGCTGCCGGTGATAGTCAAAGACATTGAGAAAGCTGTGAACGAAAATGCCGCCCTCGAAATCCTGGGCATACTCGGAACCCTTTAACAGTTCTGGGATAGGCCATTCGACGTGCTTGACCACGATTGAGGACTCTGCGGGCATCGGCTCGCCCGCCGGAGTGGTGATAGTCCATTGGCCGACAAAAGTGGACTCGGCTGGGAAGACGATAATCCGAGGATCGTCTGGCTGGGCGACTGGGCGCTGTCGATCGATATCCTTGAAAGTCCTGGAAAACCACTCGTTGAATGTCTTGTAGTTCTCGATCCCGTTTTCGCCCCCATTGTAGTCCTGGTAGGTATATTCCGGCCCGAACTTATAGGTTACGAGATGGTTGGCCGATTCGGGTGTGTCGAGAAATTCGCCCCATTCGACCGCAAATTCCCGAAGCCAGAGGGATAGAGGTGTGAGAGCCTCGCCGGTAAAGGGCGCGATCGGGCTTTGCAGGGAGACGAGTTCGGGTTGGTTGAAGTAGTAATAGAACTGCGTCAGGTGCAGATAATCTGTGCGTTCGTGGTAAATGTCGCCCTGCCATTCCCAGACCCGCAACCCGGGGATCCACGTTACCAGGGCATCGATGTAATAGTAAAATTGGTAGAGGTTGTGTATCCGATCGAGTTCGGGGATGCGCTGTTGTCTTATCTTCAAGATCGCGCTCTGGAAGGCTCCCCCATAGGCGTAATCGTCGATGAGCTTTTTAAGTTTCTTTGTGATCGGCTGCTTCGGCTCGTACACCGCGCTATCGGGGGATAGCTCTTTAAGGAATTTCGGACCCTGGGGGATTGACGATGAAACTCCCTGCTCGTTCAGGTGCTGGGCCTCCCGCGCCGACACCGCTTTCCATTTCAACCGGCCATAACTCTTGTTGTGATTTGTGTTCACGCCATTTTCCTCTTGTTGAATATCAAACTATCTATCTAAAATCTCCACAGACAGGGCCGACATTCCGCACATCTTCATATACTTTTATATATTTTTACATTCCCCAAGATGTTTTGACGAAAAACCTTCAGGCTCTTCGTTACTCTTTATGCTAAATCAACAGACAAGATGCCAAGATAACATACTTCTAACCCAAAAATTCCGAAAGTTTCTAAAGCCATAGCCTCTCCGTTTTATTAGTTTAAGTTTATTGTTGATTCCCTCGACCACCCCATTCGTTGTCCTTCGCTCGAAATAACTAATTATTTCTCCAAACCAGTTTCGGATTGTTTGACAACTCTTAGTAAAAACACTGGAGGATTTTGCCAACCATTCCGAGATGGATAGCATTCCCTCT
>NZ_JADEVX010000003.1:0-81572 GCF_015207925.1 Microcystis sp. LEGE 00066
CACTACAAGGTAAAAAAATTAAGGATATGGGAATCCAAAAATATGTCACAAGACCTGAAAAAAGATATAAAGGTCAACGCAGACACAGCAGTTTTTATGTGGGTCAACATCTCTATCATTGGCTCCAGCTACATCAAATGTTCCAAAAAAACATAGAAGAGCTAATGCAAATTAGCCGCTATCGGTTGAAGGATTACATCAAGGGACAAAGAGCTATATCGCTTGCCCTATCTACCTTCTAGCTCGCTTGTCCCCCTCTCAGAGTTAAATTTTAACACCTTAAAATCGGGAAAATCGACTACATACTGACTAATTGCTTCTTTTTTGGGCTGGGAGTAAGAAAAAATTACAATCGGATAAATCGGTAAGACAAATTTCTCATGAAAGCGAGCAAAATAAGTAAACATCCGCCGGTTAAACCACTTTCGAGAACTTTCCTGCGCCTCGACATAAATCAGAAAGAAAGATTCTTTTCCGCGAAACCTAACTTGTGCTACTAAGTCGCTTTTATGCCTTTCTCCTTCCGTGACATCGGTAAATACTTCTTTGTCTAAAAAAGTAATTGATTCTGTGTCTAAATAATTCATTACTTCAGGAAAAAACAACTCAATAAATTCGACAAAAAAGGTGGAAATCAACTCCTTAAATAAGCGATCATGATCAATATTATTAGTCATGTAATATCATCTTAACTAATCTCATCGGTGAATGACTACCAGAAAATAACAACTCTTTGATTCTAACAAGTTTAAGGTTACTTGACAATACTTACGGTAAAAGTGGACATTAAATCAATAAAAGTTGACAAAAGTGTAGCGGGTTAGCTCACTCTTAGGATTATCCAGAAAACGGGTTTCTTAAAGAAACCCGTTTTCTATTATTTTAAAGAGGTTGAGAATATCCTCTCGTTGATAACCCTGTTCGTACAACCGTTTAGTGGCGTTGTCAAGTTTGAAGATGATGGCGCATCAGAGCAGACTTGAAAACGCTTTAACAGTAAGGCTCTCGTTGTGTCGCAATTCATTCTTCATATTCTGATCTGACAACGCCCGCTTCTTTGCGGGGGAGATAGGAGAATAAATAAAGGCAATCTCCTGACTCCTGACTCCTGACTCCTGACTCCTGATAACTGACTCCTGACTCCTGATAACTGATAACTGATAACTGATAACTGATAAGTTCCGCTAATCTTTAGATAAATTGCCAGAAACATACCAAGTAAAACCACCGCCGATGACTGCCATAACTGCTAAAGCTAATAGTACCGGTCGGAGTCCGAATTGAGTTTCGGCGATACCCGCAACAGCTAATGGTAAAGAGAGGGCAATATTAACGGCATTGTTTTCTAAACCAAAGACTTTACCGCGCATTTCGGGGGGTGTATCTGCCTGTAGGGTAGTTTGCATGGGAACCCCGACTAAAGCGGCAAAAATCCCTAATAAAGCGGTCATAGCGAAGGCTAAAATTAAACTCTTTGTTGCTAGAGATAAACCGATTAAAGCTGCCGCCATACCCAGAGAACCCCAGAGACTTAATTGGGTGTGGGAGAATTTTTGGCCCCAATAACCCAAAGTAATCGCACTAACTGCCATTCCTGCACCACAGGAGGCTAATAAAAAGCCGAATTGAGAAGCTTTTAACCCGGGTAGTTTTTCCGCCATACTGACGGCTAATACTGATAGAGCAGCAAAAATACAGAATAAGATGACTAATTGAATTAGAGCGTTACGAACTTTATGATTTTTGTTGAGGTAACTAATGCCGTCGCGGATATCTTCCCAAACATGGGGCTGTTCTGCGGTAGGAATAATATATTTTTCGCTAGTTCGCAGGATAATTAGAATTAAACCGGCAATTATATAAAAACCACCGACAATCATCACTTTGCCAATATCAAATTGTCCGGCTCTAGTGCCGAAAATGCTATCGGCAAAAGCTAATAGAGGTTCACCGATGGCAAAACCGATAATTAATACCGCCATGGTGGTTAAAGTGCTGAGGGAATTAGCGGGTAGAAGATGACGACGTTTTACTACTAATGCCAGGGTAGATTGTTCGGCGGGGGCAAAAAATTGGGTTAGGGTGGAGACAAGAAAAGTAATGACTAACAACAGGAAAAAACCGAAGGGTAAATTAAATTCTCCTTGTAGCCGGTAATGCCAATTTCTTAAACCGTCAGGCAACCAACCGAGGGGAACCGCTAAAGTTTGCTCGCGCACTAACCACAATAATAGGGGAATGACGAGGACAAAAGCCCCGCGTAAAAGGTTAGAAATAACTAAAACTTGTTTTTTTAACCATCTATCAACATATACACCCGCCACCGAACCCACTAACACCGCCGGAATTGTATTAGCAATCATTATCGCCGATACCCAGCCGCTAATCGATTGATCGGCTTCTTGGTAATGGGTGGCAATTAGGGAGATCATCAGGACTAAATAGAATTTATCCGCTAATTGGGAAAAAATTCCCCCCGCCCAGAGAATGAGAAAGCGCGGGTTTTTTAGCACTGGGGCAAAACCCTGACTAGGATTGGATTTGGGCGCACGTTTAGGCAAGCGGTTCATGGTTTCTGCGTCGGATTGCCTCGGTGAGGAATCGGAAGAATTAAAAACAGGAGTGGGGGAGGCGCTGGACGTAGCGTCGTCAGTTTCTGAGTCAAACAGTTGCATTATGATGATTTTTGCTATCTGTTTAAAATTCTAAGGGAGATAAACCCTCAACTAATGCCGAGGAGCGAAAAGTTTTTCCCAGATGATATTGAGTATAGCGACGCAGCAAACGATCGAGGTTAATCCAAGCTAGTTCTGAGGTAAGGTTTTCTTCTGGGGGAAAATCGGGTTTTCCTAAGCATTGCAGTAATTGCAGTTCTTGCCGCGTCAGTTTACTATCGATGTTGGGCGGGTTGATTGTTTCTGTTAGGGCAGCTAGATCTATTATTCCCCCTGCCTCGAAACTAAATCCTAGGCAATTGTTCCCAATTAAAGCTTTTCCCGTCAACAGGCAGTTATGGACTTGCGGCACTAAGCCAGCAATTATTAAGAAATGAAAAATTGCTTGACAAAGATAGGGAAGTATGTATTGATTTTCGTCGAGGACTTCAATTCTGGCCAGATGGCTGCAGATTAATTCGTATAATTCCCTCTGGGGTTGTTCGCTCAGTGCGATCGCCAAAACCAGTTCGCAGAGGTATTGACTAACGGTGAGTTTGGCGAGATTTTGACTTAATTTAGGGTAAGATTCGATAGTTTCAGCTTGAACGACCTTATCTAGGGATTTTCCTGCGACTATCAACAGATTATTGACCACAAATAGTTCACTTCTACCCCGCAGGGAAGATTTATACTTGCGCGCACCGGGAGCGATGGCTCTAATTAAACCATACTCGGCGGTCAAAATAGTTAAGAGGCGATCGGCTTCTCCGAAGGCCATTCCTTGCAGATTGATTCCAGTAGCTTGATAGGTACGAGACATCATTTAATAATTAACTAGGGTCTGCTGAAAAAGTTTTTCGTGGGGACAGGGTGTGGGGTGTGGGGTGTGGGGTGTAGGGTTTTACCGATTTTGAGGGGGTCAATTACCTAATTTTCAGGGAAAAAGTCCAGGAAATCTCCCCCCGATCACTCCCATATCTGGTACTTTTTGATTGACAAAAGCTGTAAAAGTCTTAGCCAACAAGGTTTTTAGATTTTTTCGGCAAACCCTAGCTAATTGTCTTCCCAAAAAGACTTGAGCTAATCACCAAGCAAAGGGGAATCAGTCATGACTATGGAGGTTAGCGGACTCGAACCGCTGACATCCTGCTTGCAAAGCAGGCGCTCTACCAACTGAGCTAAACCCCCGATCTGGTTTTTAGGACACTTTTGCTATTATAACCTATAGTGAAAAATATTACAAGTTAATTTTTCCCTTGCCTGCCATGTCTTATCTAGTCGCCACTTTTTACCAGTTTGTGGCTTTGTCAGATTATCGTCAAAAACAGCCAGAAATACAAAAATACTGCCAAGAAAGAGGAATTAAAGGAACTATTCTTCTGGCAGCCGAGGGGATTAATGCAACGATCGCCGGGAACAGTCAAGCGATCGCTGAAGTGATTAGTTGGTTAAAAACCGATACTCGTTTAGCTAATCTAGAGGTGAAAGAGTCTGTTTGTGATTATTTGCCCTTTCAACGCTTAAAAATTCGCTTAAAAAAGGAAATTGTGACTTTTGGTCAACCCAAGGCTAATCCTCTCGAAAAAACAGGAATTCATCTCAAAACTGAACAGTGGAACCAATTGCTGAAAGAGCCGGACGTGGTAGTTATCGATACGCGTAATAATTATGAAGTGGCGATCGGTACTTTTGCGGGAGCGCTTAACCCAGAAATCCAGCATTTTCGCCAATTTCCTGAGTATATTCAGGAAAATTTTGATAGTATTAACAATAAAAAAATAGCTCTTTTTTGTACGGGGGGAATTCGCTGTGAAAAGGCGGCAGCTTTTTTATTAAATCAAGGCTTTTCTCAAGTTTATCAGCTAGAGGGAGGTATTTTGAAATACTTAGAAGAAGTTAGTCCCGATCAGAGTCTTTGGCAAGGAGAATGTTTTGTTTTTGATCAAAGAGTGGCACTAACAGCTAATCTAGAGGTAGGACATTATGAAATGTGTCCCGCTTGCGGTCATCCCATCGATGAAAAAGATAAACAGTCCCCCAATTACCGAGCAGGAATATCTTGTCCCTATTGTAGTTAATCTTATCCTATTTAGTATCTGGTTACTTTTTCTTGCGGATTTGTGTACCAGAAATCATGTCATGAAGGGCGCGTTTTTTCTTTGTCCAGGCTGCCAGTAAAAAGCCCAAATATAAGGGAGCAGTGGAGAGATATTTTAGTAAGTAGCGGCGATTTGCTCTTGCAAAAGATATGCGTCGGCCTTGGCTATCGGTGACGGATAAATCAAAAAACATTTTACCAATAGTGGCTTTAAAAAGATATTCTAAGAAAACATAATATAACCATTTAATAACTATTCCTAAACCAAGGGCGCTAAGAATAGCAATATGCTCGTGAGTAAAGTTAACTTTGGCTTGAATATTATAGATAATTGCCGCTATAAATAAAGCAAAACCAAAAATTGTTGTTCCGGCTGCACTTAATCCTGCTGCATAGTAAACCCAGATTTCTTTGGGGATATCAAAGTTAAGATTTAAATCTTGAAAAGTTGACCATTGTTGTAAGCGAAAACAGATATAACCACCTAATAAAGCTGCGATAATAAAAACGATAAAAGAATCAATTAAAGAAGCTTTGAAACGGAGCCAAAACCCAGCATAACTGGGAGAAATTGCGGCGAGTAAAGAAATAAGTGCAGGATTGGGAATAGGAATAATTTTAGGTTTTTCAGGAGCAGAATTTTTAGTTTTTTTAGTTTGATGGGGATTGGCTTTAATATCGGTAATAATTTTTAGCAAAGTTTTGGTATCTTTCGGTCGATCAATAGGTTTTTCTGCCATTAAATTATCGATAAAATCTGCCAATCGAGAAGGGATATTTGGCGCATATTTACGCCAATTAAATTCATTAGTATTAATATTATAAATTTTCGGGTCACTGGGTTCTTTACCGGTTAACAAAAAGACGAAAGTTTTGCCCAAAGCATAAAAGTCTGATTGGGGGACAGAGTGACCAAGAGATTGTTCAGGAGGAGCATATCCGGGGGTATAAATTCCTGTATTTTTACCTCCTGCTAGGACAGTTTTAGTCACCTGTCGCGCTGCCCCAAAATCAATTAAAACTAATTGACCATCGGGTTTTAAGATAATATTAGAGGGTTTGATATCACGATGATAGAATTTATGTTTATGAACTTCATGGAGAATATTAGCCAACTGACTTAACCAATCCAAAGCGAGATTATAATCAATCGGTTTAAATCCTCTTTGTTTTTGATGTTCTTCTAAGTCAATACCAGCAATTTTCTCCATGACTAAACAGTGTAAAGCAGTTTGACTCTCCCGGGGATGATAAATAAAATAGTTTTCTCCTTTGGGAATACCAGGGTGATTTAATTGTTTTAAAAGATTGGCTTCCTGTTGAAATAAATCAATAGCTTTGCTAGAATCGTAGGTAAGAACTTTTAACACTTTAGGTATTTTACGTTCATCTATCACTTCATAGGTATTACCGAATCCACCTTTGGCACTCAATAAATTTGTGACTCGATATTTACCATTTAAAAGCAAGTCGGAACCACAGGATTGACAGTAACGACTCTCCGTGATACTTTTCGGTTTGGGACAATGAGGATTAATACAAAAACTCATAGATTTTATTGGTAGAGTAAAAAATAAACTTGATGATAACAATATTCCTTGATATATTTAAGGTTTATTACCAAGAAAAAAGCCGCGCAATCCCAAAGTTACCACGGCACTTAAAAAAGCCACAACCATGGGAATAATCAGAGATTTAAACCCTTTCAAGTCCGCAATATATTTAACTAGAATTGCATAACCATCTTCGACTTTTTCCAGTCGTTTATCCATTGTTTCAAATTTCTGATCAAGAGTTTTAATATCTCCTTTGATTTCTGTGACTTCCACCTTTAAATCATTAACATCTTTTTGGAGATTGTCGATTTTCTGATCCATATCTCTTTGGAGATTGTCGATTTTCTGATCCACATCTCTTTGGAGACTGTCAAATTTTTGATCCACATCTCTTTGGAGATTGTCGATTTTACTCTCGATCCTTGTTAGGACAGATTCCAGGGAATAGGTAACGGTTTCGCTAGTTTGTGTCATAATTAACAACCTCTGGTCGATAGGGACAAATACAATTAGGTTATACTGAAAAATTGTTGCGTTGGTGTGGGGTTTTACCCATTTTCAGGGAAAAAGTCCCTGAATTTTCCCTCTGACCACTGCAATGGCCAGCACTGTTTGATTTCAAAAAAGCCTAAAGATATTATCCAACAAAGTTTTTAGATTTATTCAGCCAGCCCTAAGTATTCCCCTATTGCCTATTGCTAGGGACTAAGGACGATTACGCTACCGAAAAAATTCCATTGTGGCCAGAGATCGATCATGGTAATTTAAGAAAGCGATCGGGGAACTCTCACAGGGAAGATCCCGACCCTAACCAGGGAGTGACTGTTTAACCGTCTGTCCTATGTACAAGTCTATTACTGTTTTAACGCTGCTGACGGGAATTATCGCCGTTGACGCGGTTTTTGCTCAATCCACTGTTAATCTTCCCATCACAGTTCAACAGGGAGAATCCTACGAAGGATTATTGACTAGAGCATCGCAATTAGCCGAGAAAACTATCATCAGTCATTTTAATCAACAACAGGGTCTTAATAAAATTGATTTATTAATAACGGCCGAAAAATCAGGAGCGATCGCACCTTTGCTCTCGGTGAAGGTGTCCCGTCAAGATTGGTTTGGTCATCCCAATATTCAACGCTGGAGAAATGTTTTTCCCTTTGGCAAAGATCTCCTCGGTTTTAGCTCTCCCGCACCCGTCGTCACTCCGAAAAGTCCCCCCGCTGCCGTTAATCCCAGTCCATCTCCAGCAGCATCTCCCGGCGCTACCACTCCTCCTCCTCCCCCTGTTTTACCCTTCGAGGAGGAGCCGAATAATGCTCCCCCAATCCCCATTCCTAACCAAAGATTAACCACTCCAGCTAATCGTTAATTGATAGGAAAAGGACGGGCTTTCGGCAGATATATTGACTTTTAAGTAGCAAAACGAGGCTGAAACCAGTCTAGGGAAAAAATATCATCTTCTTGGACGATTTCTGTCCAACCAGTGACACTCTCAAAACAAGTCCCCGTCAAGTTAGCACCCCTCAAGTCCGCTCCCTGTAGATTTACCTCTTGTAAACGCGCTCCCGCTAGATTAGCACCCGCTAAATTGGCCCCGCGTAAATCACTACCCGTCAGACGTGCCTCGCTAAAATTAGCCCTTTCTAAATTAGCCCCCTGAAAGTCCACCTCTTTAACAAAAGAGCCGCTAAAATTGGCTTCCCTTGCGGAAATCTGACGACATTTAGCCCCACTTAACCGCGCTTCCTGCAAATTGGCCCAATTGAGATTGACTTTATCTAGGGTTGCCTCCAAGAGATTAACTAAGTATAAATTCGCCCCGCATAAATTCGCCCCGCATAAATTCGCTCCCCGGAGATTAGCATGGGAAAGATCCGCCCCACTTAATCGCGCGTTACGCAGGTTTGCCTGTACCATAAAGGCCCCGGTGAGATTAGCTTTGGTTAAGTCCGCTTCCACTAATTGCGCTTGACTTAATTTGGCATAGGTTAAATTCGCCCAATTCAAACTCGCTCCCCGCAGATTTGATTTAGTCAGAAAAGAGCGACTCAAATTAGTTCCGCGCAAATTGGCCGCAGCAAAATTGACAGCGATTAGAGTCACTTGTTGTAGATCTAGACTCATCAAGTCAATGGCTAAAAAATCCCGCTCTCCTTGTTCGTAGAGTCTTAGTAACTGATTAACTTTCATCTCCCTTCTTCTACTTATAAGATGGTGGTTAAGAAGTAATCAACAAAAGCACCTAAAAACTTTGTCCGATAACTAACTCAGCTTTTAGATGAGAAATTTACGAGCTTCTCTTCTGAGTTTTTGTAAAGTTTTTTATCGATTTTTTAAGAGAAGATAACCCGAACAGCAAGTTAATTTTCATCATAGTTAAATAGCTTGGCTAAAACAGTTGCACTGGTTTTTCCAATTCTACCCCAGTCCATCGGGTAATTAGTATCTAACACTACTCTTGTTAAAAAACTTATCTATTGTTTAAACTCGATTATATAGTCATTTCAATTAAGATTGAGAATATCAATGCCAGAGTTCATAAGGGTTTTATCGGTCTAGTCTGTATCAGACTTATCTGAAATGACTATATTTAACCCAGCTAATTCTCCGTATTTTCTCGGATCAGGGCGGTAGAGCCGAGAGGACTTTCAGGGTATTTTTACCCAAATCATATTAAATCCGGTTATTAAAGACTGATTATTGATTGCCCCTTTTGCCGTTCGGACCTCGGCGTGAGCTTTTGTCGAACGCTGAGCTCACGGCCGAAGCCTATTGCCTATTGCTTTTTGCCTGTCCTGATATGTAGCCTATACTCAACGGATTTAGTATCAATAGAGACGTTGCTAGGCAACGTCTCTACAAAAGTGGTATTTAATCAAGCTACTCAGAAACAGACAGAGGGGAAACCTTTTGGGCTTGAGCGAGATAGTACCATCCCGACGGGACAAATACCAGTGCGCTTAGGGTGGTTCCGATCACCCCGATGGAAATACAGATAGCGAGGGGTTCCCAAAAAGCGCCGCCGTAGAGAAATAATGGAACAAATCCCGTCACGGTGGTTAAGGTAGTGGTGAGAATGTGACGGGTGGAAGCAATAACCACTTCCCGGATTGCCTTGCGTTGGCGTTGAAGATGGGGAGGTAAAGCTTGTAAAGCCGCCACCACGACAATAGAGTCATTAATGGAAACCCCAACTAAGCCGATAGTGCCTAAAATGGACATGAATCCCAAGGGATATTCAAATAACCAGAGGGAAAATAAGGCTAGTCCAATTGAACTAATACCGACGACAGTAACTAGGGCAGCAAGACGGAAGGAGTTAAAAGAAAGAACAAGGGTTGATAGCATTAGAATCGCCAAGACTCCCACACTAGCAATTAGATTAGCCACAGCTGTATCTCTTTCTTCTTCCTCTCCGCCAAATTCGAGCCGATACCCTGCCGGAAGGGAAAATTTGCCCGATTCTAAGTTTTGGCGAAATTCGTCTAAAACCGTTGCAGCGATCGCATCAGCTTGAACATAGGCCTTCACCGTATTAATTCGCTTGCCATTTCGTCGAGGAATCGTGGCTAATTCGGGGAGAAAATCAAATTCTGCCACGGAGGAAAGGGAAATATTCGCCCGTTCAGCAGTGGCGGAATTACCGAGAATATTTAAAGAGGCAATTTGTGGCAGTTGCTCGCGATCGCGATTAGCGACTCGGACTCGTACGGGTAATTCTTCCGTTGCTTCTAAAATCGAGCCACCCACAGAACCTTCTAAAAGGTTATCCAATTGACTGGCGATCGCCGCATTGTCCAAACCAATCAGTCGAGCTTTTTCTTCATTAATTTTTAAGGCTAATTTAGCTTGAATTTCACTTAAATCAGCAACAGAATAGGTTATTTCGGGTATTTTTGCCAGTTCTTCCCGTAGGGACTCGCCAATTTTCCTTAACATCTCCAATTCTGAGCCATAAACCCTAATTTCGATCGGGGCGCCCACCGGTGGACCCTGTTCTAGGGGGCTAACTAATACCCTTGCCATCGGTAGAGCTTGACTTAATTGTTTTTGTAAGGTTTCGATCAATTGGGGATCATCAGAAACTTGCCGAAGTTGAATCAACGCTTGGGCAAAATTAGGAGAGTCTTTGACGCCATCGGAGAGATTATAGTAGAAGGGGGGAGCATTACGCCCTAAAAACCAGTGAACTTCCCCAATTTCTCGATGATCTAGCAGTATTTTTTCAGCTTGAGCCACTTTTACCTGAGTTACTTCTAGGGTTGTGGTGGGGGCCAGTTCGATTTCTAGGGTTAACTGATCTCGTTCTGCCGGGGGAAAGAATTCTTCTGGGAGAGTGCCAGCGACAACAAAGCCAGTAATTGGGATAATCAAGCCAATAACCAGACCTAATACGGGAAAATAGAGAATTAACTTCAAAATTTGGCGATACAAACCCGTTAGGAGCGGTAAATTAATTCCCGTATCCCACCAATGGGTTTTTGTCTGGTGCGAGCGATGAGTCAGTTGATATAAACGTAAACTGAGGACAGGAATAATCGTTAGGGACAAAATTAGAGAACTAACCAAGGCTAAGATCACTGTTTGGGCGATAGTACGCACGAATTCGCCAGTGCCTCCTTGCAAAAGAGCGATCGGCATAAAAGACAAAATCGTGGTTAGGGTAGAAGCTAAGAGGGGAATCCCTAACTGTTTAACGGTTTCAGCAACAATATGTTGGTGAGCTATTCCCGTCCGTAGTCCTTTTTGCAGTTCATCGACAATTACAATAGCGTTATCGATCAAAAGTCCCAAAGCAATGACAATTCCTGTCACCGACATTTGATGTAGGGGAATTTGCCAGAGATTCATACCGGCAAAGACCATCAGGATCGATAAAGGCAGGGATACACTTACTACCAAGGCGGACTGCCATCCCATCATCACAAAAGCTGTCCCCATGACACAGAGTAACCCTAGGATCATGTTGCTGAATAATCCATCGAGTCGGTTAGCCACATAACGATTTTGGGCAAAAATTATCTTGAGGCTCACACCTTGGGGGAGAGAAGGGCGAAACAGGTCTAACTTGGCCTGGGCTGCCGCTGTCCATTCGTCTATGCGTTGCCCCGATTCCATCATAGCGGCCACCACAATAGCCGGTTTACCGTTAATAATGGTTAGTTCTGGTGGTGGTTCTTGAATTCCCTTGGTAACTAGAGCGATATCTCCTAAACGGGTAAATTGTCCCTCATTACTGTAACGAATCGGAATGGCTCGAATCCGAGAGAGTGATTCTAAACTGGTATCGACTTCCAATAATAAATTATTGCGATTACTGCGAAGTTGTCCAGCGGCGACCTTGGCATCACTGGTTTGAATTTGTTGGGCAACTTCGACGGCAGTTAGGCCTAGGGAGGATAATTTCACCGGATCGATTTCGACTAAAATTTCCTCGGCCGGAACCCCGACTAACTCGACCCTTTCGGTTCCCCAAAGGGCTTCTAATTCATCGAACAGTTCTTGGCCAAGTCGGCGTAAAATAGCGTAATTAGGAGCAGTATCTAGATCCCAAAGGATGGCAGTCAATAAACTAAAGGCTTTACTATATCCTTCTTCGTATAAGGGTCTTTGGGCTTCTGGGGGTAGTTGCGGGATGACATCGGTAATCCGATCGCGAATGCGTGACCAGACGGGATCCACATCAGTCACTTCATCTTTAAGTTCAATATTGACCGTGGAACGCCCTAATTCCGAGGAGGACTCAATCAGGCTAATTTCTTTGATGCTAGAGAGAGATTGTTCAATTTTTTCGGTCACTAGGGATTCGACCCGATAAGGACTGGCACCGGGTAAATTGGTGGTAATGGTGGCACCTCGATTAATTGTTTCGGGATCTTCCATGCGCGGCAAAATTTGAAAGGAAGACAATCCCCAGACAATAATCAGAATTAAAGTAAGAATTAGTAATCTAGGTTTACGTTCAAATAAGTTATTCATTGGAGATTATTAGGGATAATAAAGCTGATTAATGACCGCTGACTACCAAATTTCCACCATTTGCCCGGGTACAATGCGGTGAACCCCTTCGACGATCACCCGATCACCGGAGGTGAGCGTCCCGCGCACCAACAAGCGATCGCCTTGAATCGCTAGAACTTCTAAATCTTGGCGTTTGACGGTAAATTGTCGAGGATTATCGGGGTTAGCTTCTCCTAGAACATAAGAAGACCATAATCCTCTCGTGCCTTGTACTAAAGCTTCTGTGGGCAACCAATAGCCCGATTGTGGAACCGATTGAGATAATTCTAGGCTGACCACTTGCCCCGGAATCAGGCCCTGAGTCTGATTTAAACTTAAAATAACCGTGGCGGTACGGGTAGTTGGATCAATTTGGGGCAGGGTTGAAGTGACTTGTCCTGTTAATATTTTGTTACCAATTTTTAAACGATGTTTACTCCCAATTGGTAAGTTTTCGGACTGGTCAATGGGAACCCCGATACGCGCTTCCAGTTTATTACTTTCCACCAAACGAACGATCGGATTACTTGCAGAAACAACAGTGCCAATATTGACGTGAAGGAGGGCAATAGTGCCATCGTAGGGGGCTTGAAGTTGACTTTTCTCAATCTCTAATTTAATATTCTTCAGTTGGGCATCAAATTGGTCAATAACGGCTTTTTGCAGAGAAATCAATTCGGGACGAGTACCGGCCTTGAGTTCATCTAATTGACTTTGAGCTTCATCAATTCTCGCTTGTTGTGCATTAACATCTGTTTGCACTTCTTCGAGTTGTTCTCTAGTAATTGCCCCTTCTTGATACAATCCTAGCCGTCTTTGGTATTTAGATTGGGCTAAAGCTAATTGTTCCCTGAGATCGCGGACTTTTGCTTGGGCTGCTGCGATACTTTCTTTCCTGGAACCAGCTTGTAATTCTTGCAGTTTAGCCGTGGCCTGCGATCGCTGGGCGATGAGTTCTTGTTTTTGTGCTTCTAAATTGCGTGTATCTAGAGTAGCAATTAAAGTGCCTCGGCGTACCTCTTGACCCTCTTGAACCAATAAACTAATTAATTGTCCCGAACGCTCAAATCCTAGTTCACTTGTCCGTTTAGCCACAATATTACCGGTATAACGGCGCGGTTCTTGGTGATGGGTGACAGGAGTTAAAGTTAAGGTTCGCACCGGTAAGGCTGCCGTCTTGCTCTTATCGATTGCTAACGAAGCGGTTTCTTCTGAGGTGGTGGATTCAGAGGTGTCTTCTAAGAGGACATTACGCAGGGTAGGATAGGCAAAAACCGAGGTAGCCGCTAGGATCCCAGTAATAATTAATCGCCAGGGCAATCGCAGTTTTTTGATGGCAGTTTCTTGCTGTTTAGTGACAGGATTGGGGGAAGTCATAATCCAGTTCCAAATGAGTAGGGTTTTGTCAAGAGTAATAACAGATTAGCGAGGAAAGAACTATTTTTTGATCGCATAAGGCCGTAGGACAAAAGCCGCTGCTAGGGATAATATACCGGCGGACAAAAAGGCAATTTGTACCCCCCAGGGGTTATCAGGAGTTTTCCCGAAAGAAAGGATTAATCCTGTTAGAAAAGACCCCGCACCTTGGCTAAATTGAATTAGTAGCCCCCTAGTGCCAAAAAATATTGCTTCTCGTCCCATTCCCTGTTGCTCCGCATCTTGATCGATAATGTCCGATAACATGGCATTCGGCAGACTAAAAAAGCTGGCTAGGGCTAAATTAGCGATAATCGAAAGGATTAACCAGGGAATCAAAGAATCTTGCCACCAAAAACGACCACAGGCCATGGCAATCATACCCAAGCCAACCCAGATTAAAGAACCTTGAAAAACCAGTTTTTTGCCATATTTTCGCGCTAAGGGTAAAACCAGGGTAAATCCAGCCAAGGCACTACCGACGATAATAGTATTAATCACGGCGGCAAAACTTACCTCTCGTTTGAGGAGAGCAATTACTAAAAAAGTCGGAATCACCGAGATAATACTAATCACCATCCACGCCAAGATCATGGTGATCATATAGATACAAAAAGTCCGATTGGTAAAAGCCGCCGTTAAGGTGGTTTTAAAGTTAGGATATTTCCCCTTAGAAGGACTATATTCTTCTTTTTCTAGCAAGGGCATAGCTAGAGTAATTAGCCCAATAAGACTAATAGCAATACCCATTCCCTGAAAACCATAGCTATCAGTTAACCAAGGGGCAATAATCCCACCAATGGTGGCACCAATTAAACCAAAAATTCCGATTTGAGTTGATAATTTAACCCTTCCTTCTGGGCTTTTAGCGAGAGTGGGCAACCAGGCTAAATAGGGAACATGATAGGATGCCATACCCACATAAAACACCCAAAGCATGGTGACTAAATAAATGAAGTAAGTGGTTTGATTTAAGTTATTAGGGGGATTAAACAACAGGATAAAACCACCAATTAAAGGGACTAAACTGGCCAGTATAAATGGTCTTCTTTTGCCCCAAGGACTCCAAAAGCGATCGGAAAAATAACCGATCACTGGCTGCACAAAAGCTCCAGCAATACGGCTAATCATTATCGCTATCCCCACTAAAGCAGAGGGCAATAAAATGGATAAGTTATAGTCATTGGGAATGCCCGGGTCGTAGCGATAGATTAGCATGGTTAGAAGGGCATTGTTAACGATAAAGTTACCAAACCAACCAGTGATATAAGGAAGATAATCTATTCGGAGATGTTGCCATTTGCTAGAAGTGCTAGAAGTCATTAGAATTGGGGGAGAGATGGGCAGTTAGCAGTAGATTGTTAGGCTTATTTAAAGAAATTCGTAGCGACCAGGTGAGAGGATGCGATGGGGATCCAAGCTGTCTTTAATTTTCTGGATTAAGCAACTATAATCGTCTTGGGCTGGGGGTAAACTATTCATAGAGTGGGTACTAAGACGGTAGGGATAATAACCTTGATTGATCAATTCTGCCAACATTTCATCGTGACAATTTAAGGCTTTTTGGTCTTCGCCTTCTAGCAATCGATCATAAAAAATGGCAGCATTGATGTTAATATTCCGCTCGGTAACACAGTTAATGCCGATATTGGGTTCATAACCATATTTTTGAGCGATGCTGCTGATAATATTGAGAGCATTTCTGAGATGATTTCCCAGAAAAGGAACAGCGGGAACACACCAAATCATGCCACAGGCATCCAGGTCTAAATTCAACCTATCGGTGGGAGGAGTTTTTTTGCGCCAATAGGCCATCTTCAGCACTTTTTCGGTAATCATTCCTCGTTGGGGATTTTTGTGATAAATTAAATCCACCTTATCCTTAATTTCCACACCAGTAAATACTTTAAAAATGGGACTCATTTTGCTGGCCATTTTGAACTTATTTTCATCAAAAAACATAAGTTTATTGACAATTCCTTTCAAGGCTTTTTCAATTAGGTTTCTTTCGACTTTTCCCTGTTCTGGTGAAGCCGAATATAAAGCACCTTCTCCTATCCAAACACCGCCGCCCCATTGATGACTTAATTGTTCTAATAAATCGGGGGGTAAAGGAGTTTTTTCTTGGCATTCCTGCCAGGGATATTGTTGTTGAATAGACAACATTCGGTAGTTATTATTAATGTGGAAGGTCGTTTTAATTACCCCTGCCATTTTCAGTTGACGTAGTTTATCGATCAATAACTCTAATTTATTTTCCTGATCGATGCTATAGAAAAAAGCCTGAAAATATTCAGGATATGGCGTTAACCAAAAAGTCATTTTGGTGACGATTCCCAGGTTAGATTGGGTAAAAATTCCATCAAAATAGGGACCGACTCCCCAACGATTGACCGCCCCTATTTGGGAGTTTTCAAAGCGATTAAATCCCGTATGAACACATTCACCGGTGGGCAAAACTACTTCCATTCCACAGACATGATTAAAGCGATCGCCTAACGGTCCTTTGGCTTCACCCCGTTCGAGAATATTGCCAATAATACTAGAATCAGGAGTCGAACCGGTGACACTCATTAATAATTTATTGCCATTTTTTTGCAAAAAATCGTAGAGTTGTCGCTGAGTAACACCCGCTTCAATAGTTACATAAGCTAGGGTTTCATTGTAATCCAAAATCTGATTTAATCGACTCAAATCCATTAAAACCGAACCAGTGCGGCTAGGAACTCGCGAACCATAACCCCAATTTTTACCTGTACTAATAGGATAGACAGGGGTTTGATAGCGATTAGCAATTTTTAGAGATTCTTGGACTTCTTGACGATTACCTGGGCGAATAATTGCCGGGATTTTAGCATGGGTTTCGTAGGTAGCGGTCTCGGCTTCTAGGCGTTTTTTGTTATCGGTGCTGACATATTCGGAGCCTAATAAATTTTCCCATTCTTGTAGAGCGTTAGTTAAATTGTCGCTAATAATATTTTCGGAAACAATTAGAGAGTCCATAGTATTTTCTTTCTCCTTGAAATTCAGGTATGAGAGGTAATTAAAGGGCCCTAGGGAACCGGCCCTGCTATCCGTGGCAATTAACTTTTAAGCGGTTGCTGTTTGCGAGAGAAAATTGCGCTAAAACTAGGAATAAAACGGGGAGTATTGGCGAAAACTGCTTGATAATTGGTGTCTTGACTTAAAGCTTCTTCTTCAGCCGGAATGCGTTGGATTAATAACCAAGCATTCAGGAGACTAAAGACTATAGATGTCAGATAAGCAGTATGAAACAGGGGAACCACCGCTAATTCCGTGATCATGGCCCACCAGTTAGGATGACGGATATATTGATAAATGCCATTGTCGATCACGGGTGTCTGAGGAACCGTGACCACCTGATGAATCCAGCGATCGCCTAAAGCTTCAATGGAGGCATAGCGGAGCTTTTGAGCTAAAAAGGTAGTAATTAGGGAAAATAAAGCCAATGCTGGAATAAAAGGTCGATCGAGCAGATAAACTTCCCCGATCATGCAAAGCATCCAGCTAGATTGGAAAATCTTGACGAATCCCACATAATTAGAGCTATGCAGTTTGCCACCTTCCGCTAAGACTTTGGCCATATTCTGTTTACTCAGACGAGTAACGCGCACTCGTTGGACAATAATGTAACTAATCAGGGCAATGAAAACTATTTGGCTTAACATCCTTAAATATCCTTAGAATTGAACTAAAATGGCTTCTTGAGCAAATCCGGGACCCATGGAAATTATTAATCCGTAGGAACCTGTGGGAGGATGGGGACGGGAAAGGGTTTCATCGAGAATGCAGAGGATAGTAGCAGAAGCAATATTGCCAATTTCTGCCAAAATATCCCAACTAACCTGTAAAACATCCGGTTCTAACTGAAATTCTTCAACTATTGCATCGAGAATCTTTGGACCCCCCGGATGCACCATCCAACAGACAATTTCCTCGAGGGAAACTTCTGTTTTTTCCAGTAAAGATGTCACCGCTTTTCTCACCCCACCCTTGACGTAATCAGAGACTTCTGGGCGAAGAATTTGGCGAAAACCGTAGTCTGTTAAAGGCAATGCCATTAAATGCTCTGTGTGGGGCATTAACAGCGATTGAGTGCCGATAATATTCAGTTTTGCTTTACCTTGCTTGACTAAGGGATGTTCATCTCCCGCTAAGAGAACCGTGCCGACTCCATCGCCAAATAAAGCCGCTACCACAAGGGTCATAATGATATTGCTATATTGAGACGGATCTTCGGGTAATTGTCCCAATAATTCCGTTAAATCGCTATGAATTGACCCTTGCCAAAGGCCAGAGGAGGGATCGGTGGTAAACAAGATCGCTGCTTCGGTGGGATGTCCTTGCAGATAATCGTTTACTCTGGCTAATCCTTGGGCGCCTCCCAAACAGCCGACACCGGATAACGCTTGCCGCTTGATATCGAGGGAAAAATCTAGACGATTGAGGAGTAAACTTTCTAGGGAAGGAACGGAAGGAAGAACAGTAACGGAGGTAACTAGGGAGATTTCTTTGGGAGAAAGAGCGGCTTTTTTGAGCAAATTAGTTACTGTCGATGTTACTAAATCCATAGTTAGATCGACCATTTGACGAAAGGGTTGGGCGATTCCGGGAGGATTATCGGCATCGAATTCATCTAGGGGAATAGTGAAGTATCGCCCTTGAATTTTGACATTACTGAAAAAACGATGAATTTGTTCTAAATCAAAAAAGGTTTGTTCCTGGAAGTCGAGATGATTTTCTCGGCAATAATCTTGAAGAAGATTAGCACAATGATTTCTGATATTGACTTCTAGAACTTCTTGGGGATAGTAATGTTCTGGAAAACCAGTAGCTGTCTCAATAATGTAGGGCATTGGAGTTAAAAGAGAGGGATTTCAGGGGGGGGAGAATTATGCTGGGAGATTTAAGCTAGTAATCGGCGAGCTAATCCTTGTGCTTGGCGTATATAACCCAATTTGTCAATCACTAAGGAGTGAGTACCGCTATGGTGTTTATTGTCGGCGCTTAAATTGGCACTAATTTGACGTTTTAGCTTTTCAAATTTATAGACAAACCGGGATTTTTTATCCTGAGCTTGTAGATAAGCGGCCACTAAATTACTTTGTTCTTCAAATACTCGCCAGTGAGTGCCAGTGGGATGAACCATTCCGATGACAAACAGGTTATTTTCCTCTGGGTGAAAAACATTCATATAGAGGTTGGGCTGGGTGGTTCCTTCTTGCCAATTTAAATCCGATTTGTCAATAAAAGAAAATTCAATTTTGTAACCAGTGGCGTAGATAATCAGATCAATTTCTTCTGTACTGCCATCGGCAAAAATAACATTCTTTCCGTCTAATTCTTGGATATTAGGCTTATGGGTGACATCTCCATGCACATAATAACGATAGATTTGTTGGTCACTGTTGGGAATAATTAGGCCGTTACTTTTACAGTCTGTAGGAATATTGAGTTTTTTGAGATTAACTCCTTGTAAGAAGAGAGCTATTGGGGATAATAAAGCCATCATTTTCATGTGTTCTTGGGCTGGAATTAGATTCATGATTGGCGTGTTAATCATCACCCATTCTGGGGGCAAACCGAACAAAAATTTCGGCATACAGAGAAAGCCACGACGGGTACTATGGAAAGTTTTACTGCCATTAATAGCGGCTTCGACGACTAAATCCATGGCTGATTGTCCCGCTCCAACTACTAGGACTTTTTTAGCATTTAGTTGAGCGGGATTATCATAATCTTTTGAATGGATAATTTCCCCGTCAAAATGCCCAGAAAATTGAGGAATATTCGGTTTGTTATGATAACCACTAGCGATTAAAACCCCTCGGTATCGTCTGGTTTCTTGGTTGCTAAGGGTGACATCCCAAAAGTTACCCACCTTTTTTATTTTCTCTACACTGAGATTAAATTCCATGAAATCATAGAGATTGAAATGAGCGGCATAATTGCGAAGATATTCATAGACTAACCGATGATTGGGATAATCTGGGTAATCTTTTGGCATGGGAAAATCGGAAAAAGGTTGTGTGGTTTTATGACCAATCAGATGTGTATTTTTATACATTGGACTATCGGGACGGTCATAAATCCAAATACCCCCAACATCCTGAGCAGATTCGATAACATTAAAGGGAATTTTGGCTTTGTTTAAGGCTCTAGCCGCCGCTAATCCTGCGGCACCAGCCCCAATAATACAGTATTGCTCTTTGTAATCTAAAGTCATGATTTTTCTCCCTTGAATAATTGGTTGATTAGGCAGTCATTTGTTCAGGAAACTCTCGTAAACTTTGGCCAATTATTTTCATAATTTTCTCCGTATGTTGATTGATAAAGAAATGTCCTCCTGGTAAGGTATGCAGGACAAAATCTTGATTGGTTTGCAGTTGCCATTGTTGTAATTGATCGGCAGAAACCTTGGCATCGTTGTGGCCTCCAAAAACGGTAATAGGACAATTTAAGGGTTGACCTTGTTGATAAGAATAGGTCTCTAGGAGTTTGAAATCTGCTCGTAAAATTGGCAAAAAAGCCGCCATTAAATCGGGATTTTTGAGGAGAGTTTCTGGGGTTCCTTGAAAATGACCTAAAGCTGTTAAAAATTGCTCATCTCCCAGACGATGAATGGGTAAATCAGGATTGACAATTTGAGGCGCTCGAAATCCAGACATAAATAAATGTTGGGGTAGATTTTGCCGAGTTTTAGCCAATTCTCTGGTTAATTCAAAACTGATTAAAGAACCCATGCTATGACCAAAAAAAGCATAAGGTTGGTCTAAATAGGGAGTCAGAATCGGAATGAGACGATTAATCAGGGATTTTAGCGATGTAATCGCAGTTTCCTGAAGACGCGTTTCGCGTCCGGGTAGTTGAATCGCCCACAATTCCACTTGCTTGGGGCAGTAATTCAGCCAATTTTGGAATACGGAGGCACCCCCACCGGCGTAGGGAAAACAAAATAGACGAATGCGGGCGTTAGGATTAGCTTGTTTGCGAATTAGCCAAAGTTTCGGATCATTAGAGATATTTTCGGCTTTAGTCGTCTTGATTGGTTTTTTCTGTTTTGAGGGGAGAGGAGTTTTGTTGCTAGTTGCAGGTTGGGAATTTTGGGTGATTAAGTTGAATATTTGTGGTAAAAACTGCTCAATACTCAATCCCGCTAGGTATTCCACGGGAACAATAATTTTTAAATCCTCCTCTAGTTGACGTCGTAATTGACTGGACATGAGAGAATCTAAGCCTAAACTAGAGAGCGGTTGCTTGGTATGTAGCTTGACCACGGATAAACCAGTAATCTGTTCTAAAACACCGATAATGTAGGTTTCTAGTTGTTTAAGCTGTTTCTCTGCGGGTGTGGCCAACAGAGAGTCAAGGGTAATTAGATGACCAGAAGATGATGCGGTGGTGGTTTTGACAACTTCCGGCGGTTGCGGCGGTGTTTCTAGGAGATATTTCGACAATTCAGGCAATAATTGCGCTTCTTCTGGGGTCAAGTCGCCTGTTTTTAGCCAATAACTACTTCTTTCAAAGCTGTAGGTCGGTAAGATACAGGGTTTACTGTCTTGATTGGCCGTTATCTCTTGCCAATTCAGGGCGAATCCCCGCAGATAAAGCTGACTGACACTCTCGAGGATCTGTTGTCGGTCAGAGGTTTGACGACGCAAACTGGGCAACCAAAGACAAGAATAATTTTTATCCAGTAGGCTGCCCATGCCCGATAAAACGGGATGGGAGCCGCATTCGACAAATAGCTCATAACCGTTGTCCAGTAAGGTTTTTATCCCATCGGCAAAGCGAACAGAAGACCGGAGATGACGACACCAATAATCGGGAGTAGTGACCTCAAAATTGACTAAGTTGCCATTAAGGTTAGAAATTAAGGCTCGTTGGGGGGGATGATAGGTGATAGTTTCAGCAATTTGTCGGAACTCGTCTAAAATTTCCTCCATCAGAGGGGAATGAAAAGCTTGAGAGACATTTAACCGGGTAATCTTCAGATTTTTGACCTGAAGCTGTTTTACTAGGGTTTCTATGGTCTCTGCAGCACCGGACAGGACAATATTATCCTGACCATTAATAGCGGCAATAGCGACCTGAGATTGATAGGGGGCAATTAAGGGACTAATTTCAGCTTCACTAGCCGAGATAACGACCATTGAACCACTTTTTCCCACAGAATCCATCAATTTAGCCCGATAGAAGACTAATTTTAAGGCATCTTCTAAACTAAAGACTCCAGCAACACAGGCGGCCACATATTCCCCTAAACTATGACCCATAACTCCATGGGGGGTAATTCCCCAGGATTCCCAGAGTTTAAAAAGGGCGTATTCGAGAGCAAATAGGGCAGGTTGGCTGTAAAAAGTTTGATTGAGATGATTTTCTTGGTCAATAATCTCCGTTAGGCAATAGTCCCCATATTGACGGAGAATCTCAGCACAGCGATCGAGTGTTTGACGAAATAGAGGATAACATTGGTATAGTTCCCTTCCCATACCGGGGTATTGAGAACCCTGTCCCGGAAAGAGAAAGGCAATTTTTGCCCGATTTTTGCCATTAAATTCACTTTTTTGGCGAAAAGAACTCGGTTCACCTTGAACAAAAGCGGTTAATTTTTCTTGAAGTTGGCAGTGACTAGAAACAATACAGGTGAAACGATGGGGTAATTGGGAGCGACTGCGATTGCTAGTAGCACAAATGGAGCTTAAAGCAATATTTTTCGCATTTTCTAGGTAATTTGCGTATTTTTGGGCTAGTTTGATTAAAGCCGATTCGGTCTTGGCTGAGAGGGTGAACAGATAGGGCGATGAATCAGGTGCCGCAGTCGTTTCAGGTTCGTAAGGGTATTCTTCGAGAATAATATGGGCATTAGTGCCATTTAAGCCAAAAGAACTAACTCCAGCTAAACGAGAAGAATTTTCACTAACCCATTCACGGTTTTTAGTCGGAACTTTCAGCGGTTGATTTTCCCAGTCTAGATGGGGTGTCGGTTGCTGGAAGTGGAGATGGGGGGCAATTTGTCGATGTTGCAAGCATAAAATCACTTTCATCAGTCCGGCAATACCAGCGGCCGCTTCTAGATGGCCGATATTGGTTTTGACGGAACCAACCCAAACCGGTTGGGGATTTTTAGCAAAAACTGTCGATAATGCACCTAATTCAATGGGATCGCCCAAAGAAGTGCCAGTTCCATGGGCTTCAATATAGCTAATGTCCTCTGGCTTTACCTGAGCATTTTTTAAAGCTTGACGAATCAATTGTTCTTGACTAAGTTGATTGGGAACTGTTAAACCGCTACTCATACCACCATGGTTAACGGCCGAACCTTTAATTAGTCCTAAAATCAAGTTATTATCCCGAATAGCCGCAGATAAAGACTTTAAAACTATAATACCGCCGCCTTCTCCCCGCACATAGCCATTCGCTGTTCTATCAAAGGTTTTACAACGACCGTCAGGAGACAACATCTGGGCGCGGGATTCCATGATAGTAACGAAGGGGGTTAACATTAGGTTGACCCCCCCAGCTAGGGCAACTTCACACTCGTTATTGCGTAAACTTTGGCAAGCTAAATGAACAGCGACTAAAGAGGAGGCACAAGCAGTATCAACCGTTAAAGTTGGGCCATGAAATCCAAAAAGATAGGATAAACGTCCCGAAGCTACACTTTTAGCATTTCCCGTTCCCGTATAGGCATCAATCAGATCGGGATGATGGCTAAAATGGGAGTAATCTTGAGTCATCATGCCTATAAATACCCCCGTTTGACTTCCTCGCCGATTTAAGGGTGATATTCCCGCATTTTCCAGAGCTTCCCAGGCTAGTTCCAGCAGTAATCGCTGTTGCGGATCCATTTGTGCTACCTCCCGGGGAGAAAGACCAAAAAAATCAGCGTCAAATTGATCTATCGGTTGATTTAAGAAGCCACCGTGACGGGTATAGACTTTTCCCCTTGCATCGGGCTTAGGATCGTAATAATTGTCAATATTCCAGCGTTGCGGCGGAATTTCGCTGATGGCATCGGTTCCTGATTGCAATAATTCCCAAAAAGTTTCCGGTGAATTAGCTCCCTGGGGAAAGCGACAGGACATACCAATAATTGCAATTGGTTCATTCTTAGCTTTTTCTAGGGTATGTAGCTTAGTTTTTAAGACCTTAATTTGATTTAAGGCATCTTTTATTAAGCTCATTTGATCGGTTTTGGCAGGTATTTGTGTCATGGTAAACAGGTTATTTAGATAGGGTTTGAGGTCTGCTTTTCTAACTTAAGGAATTTAACTCCTGTAGCAGTAAATCGGACAATTCTTCTAGGGATAAATCTTCTTCGTTGAGGGGATCAAGATTGCTATCTTGATTTGCTCCTATTGCTAAGGGTTTTAAACTAAAGTCAAGGTCAATAACTTCAGCTACCAGATAATCGACCAAACTGGTCACTGTTGGGTATTTAAAAGTGATAGTTGCCGCCAGAGATTTACCTAAATCCTTGGCTAAACGATTGCGTAATTCCACCGTCATTAAAGAATCCATTCCCAACTCAAAAAAACCTTGGTCAACTTGGGTAAATTCTCTAGCCGGAATAGCGAGAATTTCCGCTACAATCCCTTGAACATGAGCAGTCAAAGCCGCAAAACGCTCCTCAATTGGTACTGTCATTAAGACATCAATAAAATTATTGTCTGGGGTTAATTTTGGGGCCGAAAAACTCTGGAAATCTCGTAATAAAGGCGGAATTTTTTGATTCTCGAAACTGTTAAAAAAGCTATTCCAATTGAGAGAAGCGACAGTTACCTGTGTCCGAGAAGTCGTCAGCAATGTTTCGAGGAGATGCAAACATTTTTGGGGATCAAGAGGGGTAAAACCCTGTTTAATTAGCCTTTTTTTCGCTTTTTCGTCTAAATTTTCCGCCATACCACCCTCTGCCCAGGGTCCCCAATTAATAGTCAGGGCCGGCAGTCCTTGCGCTTGACGATAATGGGCTAGACTATCTAAAAAGGCATTAGCACTAGCATAATTACTCTGTCCAGAAGACCCTAACACCGAGGCCATCGAGGAAAAATTAATAAACCAGTCTAAATCCACTTCTTGACTGAGGAGATGCAAATTCCAAGCGCCGAGTATTTTGGGGGAAAAGACGCGCTCAAATTTCTCCCAAGTCTGTTTGGATAAGCTGGCATCCTCTAACACCCCGGCCGTGTGAATAATGCCTTTTAAGGGGGGTAACTGTTGCTCGATTATCTCAAAAGCCCGACGCATTTGGCCAAAGTCGCTAACGTCGGCGGCAAAAACTTCTACATTGGTTCCCTCTTGTCGCCATTGGTCTATAATTGGCTGAGTTTCTGGAGTTATTCCCCGGCGACTCAGTAAGACGAGGGATTTTGCTCCTTTTTTCCTTAACCAATTAGCCACTTGCTGCCCTAAGGCCCCTAGACCACCAGTAATAAGATAGGTGGCATTTTCGGCAATTTCTCGGTTTTTTAGCGACGATTTCGGGATAAATCGCCCTAAACGAGCCACATAGCTCCGGCCTTGCCGCCAAACGATTTGATTTTCCTCCTCCGAACTTTGTAAAGATTGGAACACCTCTAGGGCTAAGGTGCGGCTATCCTGAAATTTATCTCCATCTAGACACAGACAGCGCAATTCTGGGTGTTCTAGGGCAATAGTCCGTCCTAATCCCCAGAGGGAACTTTGGGCAAGGGCAATCACTGTGGGTTGAGAAGGAATGTATTGAGCCGATTGGGTGACAATATAGAGGCGAGGAGAGTAATTAACCTCTATTTTGCCTAGTTCTTGCACTATTTCCAGCAAAGTTCCACAAATTCGCTCCTGAGTGACGGCTAGGTTTTGATTATTTTCTAAAGCTTGGTCGTCATCGATTCCCCAGAGATAAATTAGACCTTGATAGGGTTTTTTGAGGAGATATTGCCAAGTCTGGCGATTCTTTTCGGTGATAAGTTGGCATCTATGCCCTTGTTGCAGCAATTTTTCGGCTAATTGTTGCCCTACTCCCTTTTTGTCGGCAAAAATTAACCAATCTCCTGTTTCTGTCCAATCCATTCCCGTCAAGTCCGTGGCTTGCCAAGTAATTTCGTATAAACTATCCTTGAGGTCGTTGGTCTGGGAAAAGAGAGTTTCTGGCCGGGCCTGTTGAAAGGTTAATCCGTCAATTTGGCTAATTAATTGACCCGATTCGCTGAAAATAGTCAAATCAGCGATTAGGATGCCGTTTTGCAAATTGCTATGGCTGAAGCGACCATGACAGTATATAGAGGTGTCCTTAACTCCCGAAAAGGTCAATCGGTCAATATTAGTGGGAAGATAGGTGCTATTCCCTGCGGGAAATAGTGCCGACATAGCGTGAAAGCAACCATCAAGTAAGACAGGGTGTAGCTGGTAATCCACCGCTTGCGAGAGTAGATGGGAAGAAAGTTGAATTTTTGCGACAATTTCGGACTGATTGCGGTAAAGTTCCTGGATAACTCGAAAACTTTCCCCATAGTTCACTCCTTTACTTAAACAGTCCTGATAATGCTGTGCAATTTCGATTTTTTGGTGACAACGGTTCCGGATATCTGTCCAATTGCCGCTGGGTAAGTCCTGGTTTTCATTGGTTAAATTACCGGATAGATGCAGTAGGGAAACTTCCCCTTCCCCAAGACTGAGAATCTGAAATTGTCCCCCCGCTAGTAAGCTTAACTGTACCTTTTTACTCTGGTTTTCTGAGAAAATTAAGGGTCGATTCAGACTCAATTGACCAATAGTAAACTGCTGATTGGGATATTGTTGACCAGCTGCCACTATAATCATCTCTAGATAGGCCGCGGCTGGGAAAACTACCTGGCCAAAAACTTGATGTTCTTGCAGATAGCTGGGATAGCAGGGAGAAAGAGAGGATTGATAGTGGACATCCTTTGACCCCAATAGATGCAGCGGTTGCTGTAGGAGGGGGTGGAAAGCTGCTGCTGTCGGGGTTTTTAGCTGAGAATCAATGTAATCTAACCAATAGCGTTTTCTTTGGAAGGGATAGGTCGGTAAGGGGATTTTTTCGCGTAAATAATCCAGGTCGAATCCATTCCAGTCAATTTTGACCCCTTTTACATAAAGGGTCGCTAAACTTTGGAGCAGGGTTTCCCAATTCGACTGTTTTGGGGATAAACTAGCTAACCAGAGGCCTCGGTCGGGGAGATTTTGCTGACCTAGGCTAATTAAGGTGGTTTTGGCACCAATTTCTAGGAATATTTCCGTATTTAACTCTCCTAATCTTTCTATACCCCGGGCAAACTCTACGGGAGACAGTAGATGATTAACCCAATATTGGGAAGTTGCTATCTCTGCATCGATAACATCCCCAGTCAGGTTAGAAATAAGGGGGAGACGCGGGGAATTATAGGTGATAGTTGCGGCAATCTTGGCAAATTCTCCCACCATACCCGTCATTAAGGGAGAATGGAAAGCATGGGAAACCGCTAAAGTCTGACTTTCAATGCCTCTCTGATTAAAGTTAGCGATTAAATGGTTAATAGCCTCAGTTTCGCCAGAAATGACCGTATTTTCTCGACTATTGACCGCAGCAATGGTACAGATGCCCCTAATCTTCCTGAGATGATTGGTCACGGTGTCGGAATCGGTAAAAATTGCCGCCATTATGCCGTTTTTCGGTAATGTCTGCATTAAGCGTCCCCGATGGGCAATTAACTTCAAACCGTCTTCTAAGCTAAAGACTCCCGCTAAACAAGCGGCCACATATTCCCCTAAACTATGACCGATGAGAGCATCGGGTTTCACTCCCCAAGATAACCAGAGTTGAGCGAGGGCATATTCCAGAGAAAATAGGGTAATTTGACTGTAAAAAGTCTGATTAATCAACTGACTGGTTTTTTCGTCCCCATATAACACTTGCAGTAAGGATTTCACCCCATAGCTCCGTAAAATTTCGTCACATTTCTCTAAAGTTTGGCGAAAAGTCGGTTGCGTTTCGTAGAGTTCCCTAGCCATTCCGGGATATTGTGAACCCTGTCCCGTACACATAAAAGCCAGTTTAGGGGCTTTTTTCGAGGTTAAAATACTTTTTTGACCTGAAAAGCGATTTTCACCCCTAATAAAGTCTTTTAAAGCTTGCTCAAGCTGTTTTTGAGCCAGAAAGGGAATAGCTAAACGATGCTCAAAATGCGATCGCCCAGTATTAGCGGTATAGGCCAGATTTGCCATGACCGTCTGGGAATTTTGACCTAAAAAATCGTAGTAGCGTTGAGCTAATTCGCGTAAGGCTGGCTCACTTTTCGCCGAAAGGGTAATTAAATGACAAGGACGTTCTAAATGAGGTTTTTCGTCACTAAGCCGCTCAAAATTGCTTTCCTCCACGATTAAATGGACGTTAGTCCCACTCATCCCAAAAGCGCTCACTCCAGCCCGTCGGACTCCTTCTCTGACCAACCAAGGGGTAAGAGTGGTGGGGATTTTGACCGGCAGTTTTTCCCAGGGAATATAGGGATTAGGGTTCTTAAAATGAAGATTAGGGGCGATTTGCTGATTTTGTAGCTGTAAAACTGTCTTAATTAACGCCGCAATTCCCGCAGCCCCTTCCAGATGCCCCATATTAGTTTTCACGGTTCCCAAAATCAGGGGATTATCTTGGCTATGACCCTGGCCATAAATTTTCCCTAAGGATAAAACCTCGATGGGATCTCCTAAAGATGTACCTGTACCGTGAACTTCGACGTATTGCAGATCTTTAGGTTGAATTTTCGCTCTTTCGAGGGCTTGTCTAAGTAAAGCTTCCTGTGCCTGACCATTGGGGGCGGTTAAGCCATTACTTTTTCCATCGTGATTGACAGCCGAACCGCGAATTTGGGCGAAAATAAGATTGCCATCTCGGAGAGCATCACTGAGACGTTTTAAAACCACGACACCGCAACCTTCGCCGCGACCATAACCATCGGCCGAAGCATCAAAGGTTTTACTGCGACCTTGGGGAGAAACGGCTTTTAATTTACAATTACTAATCGCAGTGGCCGGGGTTAACATCAGATTGACCCCCCCCGCTAAAGCGAGATTGCATTCTTGGCCGCGCAGACTTTGACAGGCCAAATGTACTGCCAAGAGGGAGGAAGAACAGGCCGTATCAATTTGCAGAGTCGGACCGTGAAACCCAAATAGATAAGAGATTCTGCCGACGGCAATAGCGCGACTGGTTCCTAAACTGTTGTAAGCATCAATGTGATTGACTACGCCTTGATGAAAACACAATTGGGCATAATCATCGCGAAAAATGCCCATAAATACGCCAGTTTGACTATTAATCAAACTTTCGGGCGCAATAGCTGCATTTTCTAGGGATTCCCAACAGACTTCTAACAGTAACCGTTGTTGCGGATCCATGGCGGCGGCTTCCCGGGGTGAGATGCCGAAGAAAGCTGGGTCAAATTCGTCAACTTTGTCCAAAAATGCCCCTTCCCGACTATACATTTTCCCCGGAACATCGGCATCTTGGTGATAATAGTCGGCAATATTCCAACGTTCTAGAGGAATTTCTGTTACTGCATCGATGCCATTAACCAATAACTGCCAATAACTTGCGGAATCATTGACTCCTGCGGGAAAACGACAGCCCATCCCCACAATAGCGATGGGTTCGGTTTGCGCTTTGACCATTGCATCGAGGTGTTTGTATTGTTCTAAAAAAGCTTGTTTTTGTTGATTCATCTTCCTAACAACTCTTGTCTTGTTATGTCACGTCACTTTCATCTCAGGTTATGCTTGGGAAAAAGTCACGGATAAGCGGGAAAAACCTTGATACTGTCGGGATGGGAAAATTTAGTGGCATAGTCACAATTGTCCCCGTGACTCCGAGGTGGGGGATAGGACAAGGGAAATTAGCTATCCTATCCCCACCAGCGATTAACTAAAGAAGGCAGAGATTTCTTCTTCGGATATTTGGGGTAAAAATCCTAAAATTTCGCTTTTTTCTCGATTATTTGCCGATTCAGCCGCCGTATTGCTTTGATTAATCTGGTTAGCTAAATATTCTGCCAAACTATCAATAGTGGGATAATTCCAAACAATGGTGGCTTCGACGGGGATTCCCGACCAATCGGCAAGATCTTGGGCTAATTCCACGGCAAAAATTGAATCTAAGCCAAAATCAGCAAAAGACTGACTGGTTTGGATAGTGGCTGGATTGACCTTTAATTTCTGGTGTAACCAATTACCTAACCACATTTCCACCTTTTCGGGAGTTTGTTGGCTAAGAAGGGACTTTTTCGGACTAGAGGGTATATTTACTCGGTTCTGCGTCGGTTGACTAGCAATTTCGACCAGAGAAGTTTCAGCTTGAGGATGAGTCTGTTTAGCTTCTGGTTCCAACGTCAATAACTCGTCGAGTTGATAATCGGAACCCTCTAGACGTTGTTCAATATCATCAATAGATTGAGTATAATCGAGGATACGATCGCGGATAGTTGCCACCGAAGAAGCAAAGTTTTCTTCGGGTGTTCCCCGGAGAGCTTTCTGCACAGATAAATCAAACTGCAATTGACTCCAAGCTAGGGCATGACTGTACTTTTCCCCGGGGTGAATTTGGGCCATTTTCGCTGTTGTTGCTACTAAAGCGGCGTAACAACCCAATTCTCCGATTAAAGAATAGGCCCAAGCTAAGGCGGCAGAACGATCACCCCAGAGATTAGACTGGAGACAACGCTGATTAATAGATTGGGCAGTGGTGTGGAGTTGCAGGGCAATCTCGGGCGCTTCCAGAACTTTTGTCAGAAATTCGCCTAATTTGTCCGTATGGGTGATACTTTTGCCCAAAAAGATTTTCAAACTTTCGTTAGGACCTTCGCCAATTCGTAAAACTCTGGCATCCCGGAGAATTTGCGGGGCAAGATTAGTTTCCATGTAACCTCTACCCCCGAGCATCTGAACGAGACTATCGGCCGCTTCCCAGAGGTAATCAGCCCCCGTAATCTTGGCAATAACGGCCATTTCCCTGGGAACGGCAACTTTTTGGTCTAAGGCGGTGGTAATACACTTTAAGAGACTGGACAAGGCCACCGTAGCCCCAGTTAAATGGTCAAAACGGGCTAAAGTAATCGGACTTTCTAGCAATTTACCGGTAGCGATCGAACGACGACTGGCATAACGTAACATTAATTGTAAACAGCGTTTCATGCCGCCAACTCCAATCATGCCAATACCTAAACGGGCATAAAGTAAAGCATCGTCGGCGGGTTCAGTGCCATTGCCCAATTCTCCCAGCAATTGCTCTTTAGTGACTAAAACATCCTCAAAATAGATGGCATTTTGCATAATTCCCCGTAATCCCATAGTTAGGGATTCAGGTCCCAAACGCAGACCGGGGGTACCTTGACGGACAAGAAAACCTGTCAAACCGTTATTCCCCGGTTCTTCGGAATCAAGCAAACGGACAAAAACATTAATCATTCCGGCCCAAGCAGAACCATTCCAACGCTTAAGGCCGCGAATTCGCCATTTATCTCGGCCATCCGGCACTGCAACGGTACTAATTGCCCCGATATTCGCTCCTGCTTCCGGTTCCGTCATGCCAAAGGAGGATAATTGTCTTCCTGTGGCTAAAAGAGGTAATAATTCTTGCTTGAGGGAAATAGTCCCGTAGTTGAGCAGCGGACGGATACCTAAGCTGTTATTGAGACTGACCATCGTCGCCAAGGTTAAATCAATGGCGGCTAATTGTTCCATCACCTGCAAAAAATTGCGATTATTAAGGGCTATTCCCCCGTATTCTTCAGGAATCTGCATTCCCATCAGTCCTTGATTGCCAAAATCCATGACAATATAGGGCGGCACACAACGACGGTCATCAATCAGATGGGAATTAATGCGAGTTTTGGCGTAATCTCGCAACCAAGTCAAGATTTGTTCGGTTTTTTCTTGACTAGCGGTTTTGGAGTCAGCTGGGTGACTGCTGAGGGGGGGGGTTAGCGTCGGCATAGGGGATGAAATTAGTGGAAGTTGCTGGTTTAAATACTGTTGACGGCAAGCGTGGCGTTGAATTTTGCCGCTAGAAGTTTTGGACAGAGATGCGGGTTTGATAAAAGCGATATCATAAACTTGCAATTCGTGTTCTTGAAAAACGGCTCGACGAACTGCTTCTAGGGCTTTTTGCTGGTTAAAACGGCGAATTGCCGTTCTTTCTACCTCTTGAACCAGGACTAACTTTTCTTCTGCCTCGATTTCTACGGTAAAGGCGGCAGTTCCACTGGGGCAAAAGTCGGGATAGCATTGTTCTACGGTCTGTTCGATATCCTGGGGATAGTAGTTACCACCGCGAATAATCATCAGGTCTTTCAAGCGTCCGGTGATGTATAGTTGACCCTGATGAATAAAACCTAAATCCCCTGTACGCAAATAAAAACCCTGTCCGGTATCGGCGATAACTGCTTGAAAAGTTTTTTCTGTAGCTTCGGGATGTTGCCAATAGCCCTGGGCAACGGTTTTGCCTTTCACCCAAATTTCTCCCACCTGCTGGGAGGGACAGCGTTGACAGGTTTCAGGATTAACAATGGCAATTTCTGTGTCGATTTCTGTTTGTCCACAACTGACTAAGGATTGAGAATTTGGACTTTTTTCCGTAAAAACGATTTGATGACGGTTTAACGCGGCTTTTTCAACCCAGCAGATTTGAGGAACTTGATTTTTCCTGACAGCAGCAACTTTTAAGGTGGCCTCGGCTAAACCATAACCCGGACAAAAGGCGGCAAACTCAAAACCACAGGGGGCAAATTTACGAGCAAATTCGCTTAAAATTTCCATTCTGACGGTTTCTGCGCCATTTAAAGCCACTTTCCAACTGCTTAAGTCTAAATCCGCCAGATGTTCCTCTTTAATCTTGTCAAGACAACGTTTATAGGCAAAATTAGGGGCGGCAGTGTGGGTGGCCCTGTATTTGCTGATGGCATTTAACCAACCGAGAGGACGTTGTAAAAAGGAAACTGGGGACATTAGATAACAGGGAAATCCTCGATAAAAGGGCAGTAAAATGCCATAAATTAGCCCCATATCATGAAAAGTTGGCAACCATGTCACCATAACGCTCTTTTCATCGTGTTCCCAGCCTAAATCTAAATCTTGGAGGTTGGTCAAAAGATTCTCATGATTGACCATCACTCCTTTGGGAGTCCCCGTGGAACCAGAGGTGTATTGTAAAAAGGCTAAGGTCTCTGGTTTTATCTGAGTGGGGTGGTGGTCTTCGGCTAAACTTTTGCCGATTAAGCTATCCGTAGCTAGAAAGGGAATGTCTCTGTCTAGTTGCCTTTTTAATTGGTCTAATTCCGATTGTGTGCTTAAAAGTAAGCTTGCTTGCGAATTGTTAATAATAGAAGTTAAGCGAGCCATCTTTTGGTTTTTCTTGGGCAAATTAACTGGAATTGCCACTACTCCTGCTAATAAACAGCCGAAAAACCCAGTAATAAACTCTAATCCCGAAGGGTATGCTAATAAAACTCGTTCCCCTGGTAATAGGATGGATTGGAGACTATTGGCAATCGCTTGCGCTTCTAGAAATAATTCCCCGTAGGTAAGGCGTTTTTCTTCGGTTTCGCCATCGACTAAAAAGGTATAAGCAGTTTTTTGGGGTTGGTATTGGGCGCGATAACGAATAATATCGACTAAACTGCTTATTTCTGACAAATTAAGCTTAGTATCTAAACAAAGAGTCATTTTTTTACTCCCTATTATTAAATGGAATCGAAGACAAAGATTTAATCCTCTGGCACCGGGAAAAGTTTCTGGTGACGGGGGCGACGGTCACTCTAGGGGTGATTTGGGCTTAAATTAAAGGTTTCCCCGTAAATTTCGCCATAGCAGAGCTTCTGAGTCCCAAAACGTCCCCCATACTCGCTCAAGGGTTCATCAGCGTATCCCAAGGCTAAGAGACAACAGACATCGACCGTATCGGGAATTTGGAAATACTCGCGCAAGGGTTTAGCCACAAATCCTTCTAGGGGACAACTATCCACCCCCAAGCTTTGCGCCGCTATCATGAGATAAGTAACCGCAATCATAACTTGTCGGTTGCTCCAAGCTTCTGGAGACTGATAACAGGGTTTAAATTGGAAAAAAGGCGGAATGGCCATGTGCATGAACTTGGCCCGTTTTTCGGAAATCGTCCCCTCTTGTTTTCCTAACTCAATTACTTGATTAATGTAACCACGATGGTTAACTTGGCGATCGCCACAACAGATTAAAACCACGGGTGCATCGACTAATTTATCTTGTTCAAAGCCGAATTCTCGCAATTTTGCCTTATTTTCTGGTTCTCTAACCACTATAAATCGCCATGGTTGCAAATTATAACTAGAGGGAGCTTGGAATCCTAAACGAAAAATTTCGGCTAAAATTTCTTCGGGAATGGCATCGGTGCGAAATTTACGAGTAGAGCGTCTTTTTTGAAATATTTCAGCAATATTCATCATCTAAACCCTTTTATGAGACGTTTTCAACGGTTTAACCTAAAAAACTTTCGGGAATCGCCGGTCCCCATTGATAGAGAATATCTAACCCACCCGCGTGAAGTTCTGGCTCGGTGGTTTGCTCGAAAAGGTCCCCATCGGTAAAATGTTCAATGAGGCTACCGAAAGGATCTTGCCAATAGTCAAACACTTGACTTCCCAACAAATGGCGACCAATACCCCACACAGGAGTCCATCCTTTTTCTCGCAACCAATCGTGGCCGATTTTAATAGAGTCAAAATCTTGTACCTCGAAGGCAGTATGATGGACTTTGGGGTGAGAACCTTGCAACATGGCGATAGTGTGATGATCAACCCATTCCTCTCCCCGTTGACAACGAAGAAAACCCCCGACTCGTAAACTGGGATGGCCGTAATAAATTAAATCTGTTGCTTTTAAGCCAAAAGTCTGCTGATACCAGTGATAGCTTTCCTCAAAGTCTTTGACATCAATAGCTAGATGACCTAGACGTAAAATAGGTGCGGGTTCTTTTTTCGGCCTTTGGGTGCGACCTAAACGGGTTTTGCGACTAGCGTGATTCCATTGCAAGGGTTCAGGAATCGGCAAAGGTTCCACTTCCTCGATACCATAGACCAATTCTAGGTTAAAACCGTTGGGGTCAATAATTTTGATGCGCTGACCACCGCCGGGGGTGAACAGGGTTTCCACGGTCGAAGCGGAGGCTAAAGTGGCCAGTTCATGTAAGACGGATTCTGATGTCGCTTCTAGGGCAAAACTGACAAATTTAGCTTCTTTTCCCCATTCTACGACATAGACAAACTGTTTTTTGCCTCTAGCTCGCATATACAAGGCTGTATCGGTTTTAACTGCGGTAATCAGGCCAAAATCCCTCAAAAAACGTTCGCACAGGTCTAAATCCGGATGTTGATAGGTAACGTAGGCAATATCAGCAATTTTAGTCATAGTCGGTCATCCAGTGGAGTTGTCTAATTCGGCACAAAATAGCCAGACAGATATCGGTCAAAGTGCTGCCATAGCAAGGGTAAAAAGACTATTAAGAAAATCTGAACTTTGTTGTGGTTGATTATGGCATTGTGGGTACACCCACAGTCAAAGGCTAATTTTTCTTGCCCTCAATTGCTATCCCAGACTGGAGTTTGAGTAACTTGGGGGTGGAGAAAAACCTTGGGGAACTTCGGGGTTTTGCGGAAAATTTTTTTGACAGATGTGGTCAAGGTTGTCTAGAGTACCTCGATAAATTGGACTTATTGAGAAAATATGGTTCTTCGGTTTGTGTTATGCAATGTACGGGGGTTATAAGGGATGGAACCCTTATATAGAAAGACGTTTGGCGATTTTTGTCAATTGTTTTTGATATAGAGCGAACTAATCAATTAAATCTCTTGCCAGATAAGGATTTAGTCGATTTATGCCACCCTATCGAACCATAACAAGTAACGAAGAGCCGAAAATATTCACACTAATTGAGAATAAACAAATGTCTAGAAAAGTTACCTATGGGGATATTCCCAGACAAAGAACCAAATATCTGCTTAATGCTCTGTTAAAGTTTGCTAACTACGAGGTGGATAATTGTGAAAATCTGGCTATTAAATTTAGCTGGATTAATGAGAAAAAATTGAAAATTCAAGCCGAACTTAATGCTTTAGAAATGCTGACCGAAAAATGTGGTCAAAAGCTGGAGTCATGGCAAATTCGGGATGCTTTGACGGAATATCTTAACGAAAAGTTTTTAGGTATTTTGGAAGATCATCGTCTTAATAATCAAGGAAAAATTCGTACTTTTCAAATTACTTTTTGGCAACGCGGTCATGATATTTTAACTAACCTAAGGAGCTTTGATCAAGAGTGGGCAAACAAAAGTAAACATCAATCTCCCGCAATTGCTGCTATTCTCTCCTCTTTAGATGAGGAAAAACAACAGGATTATCAGACCTATATTAAGGATTATGTGAAACGTCCACCTCTGGAGGAAAATTGTCTCAAAGTTCTTCAGCAAGAACAATCATTGCTAAGAATTCGCGCACCTCATAATAGTGGCAAAACCCGTTTAGTTAATTGGTTAGTCCATCATCTTAAACAAGATAATTATCAACCAGTTATCATTGATTGTGAGGAGGAAAAAGCTACTATTGCCCTTAGTTGTGAAGACTTGCTGCTGTCGATTTGTCGTACCATTACCCAAGAATTAAAGATTAACGAATCTCTTCTCGATAAATTTTGGTCTCGTCCCGGAACTCCTGCCCACAAAACTCGACGATATTTAGAAGAATATGTTCTCCAACCCAGCGCTAATCCTCTGGTTTTTGTCTTTGAAAAATTTGATACAATTTTGGAAACTGAAACACTCGGTAATGAAATTTGTGGTATTCTCAGAAGTTGGCATGAAAGACGTTCCCAACCTTGGCGGAAACTGCGCTTAATTATTATTCATTCAACGGAATTTTATAGCAACTACGATTTTTATGCCTCTCCCTTAATTGGTGTAGGTTATGTGGCCAGTTTATCGGATTTTAATACGGAACAAGTTCTCTCTTTCGCTCAAGTTCATGGCATTAATTGGACGTTATCAGATGTTAATAAGGTCATGAACTTAGTGGGAGGTAATCCTTATTTAATTAAGTTAATCTTGGTAAAATTGCAAGAAGGGAATTCTCTGGAAAAGGTTCTAGATGATGCCTTGCAGGGAAGAGAGCCATTTCAAAGTCATTTTTTCCTACTGATGAGATATCTGAAAAGTAATGCTAACCTCCGGAATATTTTTAGGCAAATTCTTCAGAAAAAAGCTCTGACTCCGGCGCAAATGAAAGGAGAATCTGTCCAATTTTTGGAACGATTGGGACTGATCGACAAAAATTATGATACCCTAGAGGTGCGTTGCAATTTGTATCAAGTATATTTTGACGACTTGCTTGATTAGTCTCGTTGAGATTCCCAGTGAAACCGAATTGATTTTTCAAGTTTTGCTTCTAACTTACTCTTAACCCTGACAGTAATTGGTTCTCGATTAGATTCAGATTCATTATCTACAAACCTGAGAGAATTGCCTGAGGTCAAACTGGCCGAAAGATTGAGATTTTCTAAATGTTCTTGTATCAACTCTAAAGAAATTTTATTCTGGGATTGCAAGGCTCTAATAGCAGCTATAAATGATTGAGCTGCATCATAACTGGTAGCGGTTCGCCAACTAATATCTTCTTTCCATAAAACTTGAGCATCTCTGACAAAATTTTGGGACTTAATTAGATGGGAAAACCAAGGCACAGCCAAAACTAAATTATTAATAAATTTACCGCTATCAACCAACATTTCATGTTCATACATGGAATGACTCCCTAAAAGAACTAGCTTATTTTTCAGTTCTGGAGTGGTGCTGGTATTTAACTGTTCAAGAGTATGGGATAATTCTACTACCACAGAAGCTGATTCCAAACTGGGAAATAAGACAATTCCTCTAACTTGATCTTGGGAAAATGCTTTTAAAACTTCTGCGTCAATATCTAGGGAAGATGATAAATCAATTACTTTAGTGATTTTACCGCCTTTTTTTTGGAAAGCTTGATGAAACTCTTGAGTAAGTTCTTGGCTATCAATCTGGTTAGAATTATTAAAAATAATTACTTTATCTAGATCATGTTGGCTGGCATAATTAGCTAAAGTTTTACCAATTTTTTCATTGGTGATAACGGTTCTAAAAAAGTATTCACTCTCAATTACATCCGAGGAACTTGTCGAAGAAATTAAAGTAATTTTGGCTCTTTCATAGATAGGTAAAGCTGCTAAGGTGGCTTCACTAGAATAATGTCCAATTACTCCAATAACTTTGGGGTCTTTAACGATTTCCTTGGCGACTATCTTAGCAACTTTTTCGTCATTATTATCATTGGCAATAACGATATTTAAAAATAAATTATTCGCACTTGTCGGTAATTGGCTATTAAATAAATATTGTGCTTGAGCAATCCCTTTAAGGATTTCTTGGGAAATTTCATTTTTTTTGCCACTGGGAATAACCACCGCCAAAGTAACATAATTATTACTTAAATAAGCGATAGCATTATTATAATAAATCAATGTTTCTGCATCTTCAGGATGAGCAAGATAGGCTTTTTTGAATAACTGTTTAGCTTCCAGATAATTAGCATTTTGAAAAGCCAAAATACCCCGATCTTTATAAAAATTTTCCTGTTCAATAAATAGCTTTTTTTCGCCTTGGCTAAATAGTTTAGGCTCGTTAATATAGGGAATTTTATAAAAGTAAGGTAACAGCCATGACTGGTAGAATCCTAACCCAAGTAACCCTGTAACAATGCTAGTAAATATTCCCGCTGCTAACATAAATAAACGAGATTGTTTTTGACGAGTAATGCTTTCAGAGGCTGCTAAAAAACGATAATCGATACTATCTAATTCTTTATCTTCTTGCCATTTTTTAGATTCCTCTAACTTTTTACCTGTCAGTAAACAATTTGTATCGGTAAAATTTGAGTCTTCCCACTTAGCAATTTCCGATTGATAAGGACGACTAGCTGCTAATACATTATATAACCATTTTTGATTAAAAATTGCCTGATAAATGGCATTAGCCACTCTAAGATAGCCCTGATTATCGACGATAACTAATCCAGATAGTAATAATTCATCATGTTCTGGTGTGTTACTCGCTTTCACCAATTTACCTTTTAAAACATTAGCATAAACCCTTAGTAAATATCCTTGATCAGGATGATAAATAAGTCGCTCTCTTATACTTGATAAAAAAGCAGGTTCATCTTTTTTTTCCCAGTTATCAATAATGTGTTTATAAACAAAATCTCGCATCCAAGCTGATAAGAGAGACCGAGGTATTGTAACTTTAAACTTGGCAATTAAATAACACAATTTTTGAGTTAGAAAAGGTTGACCATTAGTCCAGCTAAAAATTTCTTGTAGAATTTCTTGAGGGGAAACACCCAACCCTTCTAGTCCCTGCATCAAGGGTTGACAGTTATCTTCTAACGACAGTCCATTTAATTCAATTGCTTTACCAATATTGAAAGGAGTTCTTTGACTATCTTGAATTAATTGATTGGGGGTAGCCGTGCCAATTAAAACAAATGAAATACGATTAAAATCTGCATTAATAACTCGCTTTTCATGACAAGATCTAATGTAAGCAAAAAAGTCATCAGTAGTAAAGGGCAGTTTTATAACCACATCAATTTCATCAATAAAGATAACAATACTGGTTGAAATTTTTCTTAATAAAATTTCTTTAATAAACTGTCTAAGTAACCCAACATTAGAAACAGATTGACTGGCAATCCAAGATTCTAAATCCGTCATATTTAGTTTTAATTGTTCGGCAATTTCAATAATTAAGGAATGATACCAGCTAGATTGATCTACTGATGTCCCCAATTCATTTAAGTCTATACGGGAACAGGCTACTCCTTGGACTTCAATTTGAGTTTGGATGCGTACCGTCAAACTCGACTTGCCCATTTTGCGAGAATTGAAAATATAACAATACTGACTGTTCATCAGAGCTTGGTACAGTTCCAGATCAGCCCTTCTATCCACATAGCTTGGATCGGAAGGAGATAAGGTACTAGAAAACTTATAAACATTCTCGGCGGTTGCGTTTTCTTGCATATTTCGGTATTTTATTGACCAGATAACCAAAACTTGGGTAAGTAATACCAGTTTGAACTACACTAACCCCGGTGATAAATCCAGAAAAAACCGCGCTCACTCATAGCCGATTATTGGTAAGCTAGTTCTACTCTGAATGAAATTGGCATATTTTCTTAGGGTAAACTCATCGGAAATTTTGGGTCTGAAACCCCGCCGTTCTAGGTTGGCTTTACGTTAGAATTAAAAGGCCAGTCTCGAAAACCAAGTGGACGGCGCAGCACCGTTCGGCTGAGCTCACGGCCGAAGCCTTGAAAACTCGGCTTAGGGGGTTCCGACCAGAAAAGCTTGGCCGGGTAAAAAGTCGCGCGCAACAAGTACAAGAAGCTAAGTACCTAGGCAAAATTATTTACACATGACGATCATTGCCCCGTAAGGGTTTTAGCTCGATCGGGCAGGTAATTAATTTTGCATGACTACTTATAGGCGGTCAACGTACCGTGGGACACACGGAATCGGGCTTCTGAAATGGGGCGAAAGTCTGTGGACTCTGTGTAAGACAGTACATGGTTTTTTAACTGTGGTATGCGACGGTGGTGGAAGCAGAAACTTAAATCGTGAGGTTTAGGAATCGCAGCCCTAAAAGTGCGGCGAGGATGTCAACTAAGCTGAACTCTCTCAACTGCGAGAGTCTCCACCCTCAGCAAAGGGTTCGGAGGAGACTTTTCAGTCTCCTATCCCCTAATTCCCTACTCTAAAGCGTAGATACGACCATCCATGAGCAGACGGGTGATCCCTTTAGCTTCCAGTTGAGCGTGAGCTTTTTCGATCAGGCGACCGTCGGGAACTTTAATCACTTTTTCCTTGCGCTTGGAGAAACGACGAGCGATGCGATGACTTTCAAAGATGGGGAGAGTGCGCTGTTGGATTTCCTGAGGGGGAACCTTACCCAATTCAGCAAAATCCTTGAGGGGACGGGTGATTAATTCGGCAGCACGATCGATGACCAAGTAACAGGTTTTGGGAAAAGCTGCCGCCGAGAGGGGTAAGATCTGTAATTGGGCGGTTTTAACGATAGTCGGGCCTAAATAGCTGTCCGCTAGTTCCCCCTCCTCCTCATCTTCATCCTCATCCTCCTCTTCATCCCAATCCTCGTCAAGCTCATCTTCTTCCTCCTCTTCCTCGATAGCTTCGACGAAAAACTCGCTTAAATTAGCGGTTTCTAGGGTCTTATCGCCATTAATTTCTGTATCTTCTGGATTATCTGCTTCTGGCGGGTAAGCGGTATCCATTAACAGGGTTAATTGTTCCACAGAAGCGATCGGTGGCTCAAAAGCCTGCTCATCCTTAGCTGCGATTTGGGCTGCCCGAACACTAATCACCTCGATCGCTTTTTCTGGTAGATCCGCTGCTGCCTCCTCCTCCTCAAAGCCGCGACCATTGCGGGCCAAGCGTTTTTTCTGGATTAACTGCTCGTATTCCTCGCCAGAAAAAGAATTTTTGAGAAAACGACTGACCGTAGAACTACTCACTCCATAGCGCTCGGCTAACGTGGAAGTGGTGGCCTCCGTTTCCCGATAAAGCTTAAGAATTTCTTTTTTCGTGGCATCAGTCAGTTTTCTTGGACTCATATTACTTATATAGTTATTTTTTAAGCGATAGGATTTTGCCGATGGCTAGTCAGGGGAAGCTGTTGTCTTTAAGCGGATGTACTCTTAATCATAAAACGCTCTAGCCAATTAAAACTAAGCAATTCGTTTTCTAGTCCCTGTTCTAGTCTATCCTTGACTTCTGTTTCTCACCACTACTCAAGATTAAAAAATTGACAATGATATCAAGTGCTGCTAGTCAAAAAGCCTTATTAGTTCTAGCCGATGGTACAGTTTACGAGGGTTATTCCTTCGGCTCCCAGGGAACCACCGTCGGCGAAGTTGTCTTTAACACGGGGATGACCGGTTATCAGGAAGTCCTCACCGATCCCAGTTATGCTGGTCAAATCGTCACTTTTACCTATCCGGAATTGGGAAATACGGGGGTTAACCCCGAGGATGAGGAGTCAATTCGTCCCCAGGTGAAAGGAGCGATCGCCAAAAACATCTGCCACCGGCCCAGTAATTGGCGTTCTAGCCAATCTCTACCGGATTATCTGGCCGCTCATCATGTTATTGGCATCTATGGCATCGATACCCGCTCCCTGACCCGCAAAATTCGCTCGGTTGGGGCGATGAATGGGGCAATTTCCACGGAAATACTCGATTATCACGATTTACTGCGGCTGGTGCAGGCAGCCCCCAGTATGGCGGGATTAAATCTCGTCAAAGAAGTAACCACCAAGGAAGTGTACGAATGGACGACTCCCACTCCGTCCGCCTGGGAATTTGCGCCAATTGATAGTGATCAAGAACCGTTAACGGTGGTGGCGATCGATTTTGGCATCAAACGCAATATTCTCCGGCGTTTAGCCAGCTACGGTTGTCGGGTGATCGTGGTTCCCGCTGACACTCCCCCGGAAAAAATCGCCGCCTATAATCCCGATGGTATTTTCTTTTCTAACGGACCGGGAGATCCAGCGGCTGTCACCGAAGGTATTGCCCTAGCCAAGCAACTTTTGCAAGGGGAAAAACCCACTTTTGGCATCTGTATGGGTCATCAAATTTTAGGCCTATCCCTAGGGGCAGAAACCTTTAAACTAAAATTTGGCCATCGCGGGTTAAATCAACCCTGTGGACTGCAGCAACAGGTGGAAATTACCAGTCAGAATCACGGTTTTGCCGTGCAGGAGGCATCTTTAAATCCGCAAGTGGAGATTACCCATCTCAACCTCAATGATCGCACCGTAGCGGGTTTAAAACACAAGTCTCTGCCCTTTTTCTCGGTACAATACCACCCCGAGGCCAGTCCCGGCCCCCACGATGCCGATTATCTGTTTGGCCAATTTGTCGACTTAATGCGGCAAGCAAAAAAGGATCGGGCGTAAATTTTTAGGATATACTAGGGTTTTGATTTTTACGGCTCTAGAGCTAGGAGGCGATTATTCCGGAAGCAATTAACTTGACCGTCAGCTTGCGAGGCACGCGTGAGGTCAGAGATAAGTACCAAATTTTCCGTTTGACGGGTCTTTTAGATGCCTTTTCCGAACCGACTTTTTGTAAGGTGATCGAAGGCTATGTGGAGCAGGGTCCTAAGGATGTGATTATTAGCCTGGCTCAGATTGATTTTATCGATAGCTCCGGTTTAGGGGCTTTGGTAAAATTGGTGAAAAAGGCCAAAACCGAAGGGGGCAGTTTACAAATTGTTACAAATGCGCGGGTAACTCAAACCGTAAAACTGGTGCGATTGGAGAAGTTTTTTTCCCTGCAACCCACCCTAGAAGCGGCGATCGAATATCTGGAAAAAGCGTAAATCGTGGAATCTCCTCTCGAAAAACTTCGCTTACAGGTCAGTGGCCAGGGTTCACCAATCCTAGAGGGTCTTGACCGATTATCGCCCGCTTCTCTGGCCTATCTGGGGGATGCTGTTTATGAATTATACATCCGCACCTATTATTTACTGCCGCCCCAGCGTCTGGGAGACTATCACGCTCAGGTGGTGGGCAAAGTCAGAGCCGAACAACAGGCTTTAGATTTAGCACAACTGCAGCCCTATCTGACGGACCAAGAAAAAGAAATTCTGCGCCGGGGACGCAATGCGGTCACGGGAAAACGTCGTCGTCTGACAGCCCAAGTCTATCAGCAGGCCAGCAGTTTAGAAACCCTGTTCGGCTATCTTTATCTACAAGACCCCTCAAGATTACATCAACTATTAGAAAAACTAGAATTATAGCCCTCAGGTATTTTACGAAAAGCATCCCCAAATGCGTTTAACTGCTATGGGATAGAGAGGTGCGTAGTTCACCCAAGGAGAATTAATCTCTCGAAGTAAAAGTGAAGGGAATTTCTGCAATGGAATTCAGTCTGTCTATATTTGACTATACTTTTACTAACTATTATTCCCGACCCCCTTTTATTAATCCATGCAATCATGAGCGATCGACCATTTCGTAGCAAGTCCGATAATAGTAATTTTCGCCGGCCCTCGCGGTCAAAAACCGGGCCAATTCTGGCTAAATCCCCGACAGTAACTCCAGAAAACCAAGAAGCTGATGATCTGCTCTACGGTCGCCGGGTGGTTTTAACGGCCATGGAGGAGGAGCGCCAACTGAATCGGATTTGGGTAGTCAATCGACTCCGTTACGATCCCCGTTATCATACCCTTTTGGAAAAAGCCAAAGCCAACGGCACGGTAATTGATGAGGTGGACGATCTCCGTCTCGATCAGATTACCAGTAAAGCCAATCATCAGGGAATCGCGGCCCAGATGTCCCCCTATGATTATATCGAATTAGCCGATCTGATCGAAAAAGCGAAGGGCAAAAGTCGCCACCCCGTCATCGTCATCGCTGAAGGTATTACGGATCCCCATAACCTTGGGGCAATTATTCGCACCGCCGAAGCTATGGGTTGTCAGGGGGTGGTTATTCCCCAACGTCGCGCCGCCGGGGTGACATCGACGGTGATGAAAGTGGCGGCTGGATCCTTGGAATATTTACCCGTCGCTAGGGTGGTTAATCTCAATCGTGCTTTAGAGGAATTAAAAGCGGCCGGTTTTTGGCTCTACGGCACGGCGGCAAAAACTGGTAAATCTTTACACACAATCAATTTAACGGGTGCGATAGGATTGGTGGTAGGTTCGGAGGGAGAGGGTTTGAGTCTGCTAACCCAAAAGTCCTGCGATGAGTTGGTATCTATCCCCTTGGCAGGCAAAACCCCCAGTCTCAATGCTTCGGTGGCGGCGGCTATGGCTCTTTACGAGGTTTACCGGCAACGCTGGCAAAATTCCCCCGACTGAGAATCTGTATTTTTCGACACTCCCAATAGCCAAAAGGAGAAAGTATAAATAAAATAGGAAGGAAGTTTGCGAAATGTAAACAAACGTAACAAAACCACCAGAGTAGATTTAGATGGGGAACGAAATGAAAGAATTTTTGATTAGCTTACTCGAAAGGTTCGGATTAGCCTACTGGGTCGAGATTAAAACCGAATATCCCAGATGTACTTATTATTTTGGTCCTTTTCTCGCTAAAGACGAGGCTGAAGTCGCTCAAGCTGGTTACGAAGAAGATTTGAAAACAGAAGGAGCGCAGGGGATTAAATTGCATATAAAACGTTGTAAACCGAAAGATTTAACTATTTTTGAGGAAAAAGAAGAAAGCAAGCTCCTGAATACCCTAAAGATTTTACGCAGTCAAGCTTCTTAACAACTTTCAGTTATCAGTTATCAGTAATCAGTGATCAGTGATCAGTAATCAGTAAACAGTAATCAGTGAAAAGACAGCAGGAAACTGCCATTTGATGAGGCTCACTTAATACATACTGCTTAGGGACTTGCGTGGGAATAATATCCCAATCGATCGGAGGGCGCAAGCTTTGCGCCCCTACAGTAACGGATTTTGTCCACAATGTAGGGGCGAACTGCGTTCGCCCAAAAGGTACATTATCAAAGCGCAAGTCCCTTACTTAAAACTGATAACTGGTAACTGATAACTGGTAACTGATAACTGATAACTGATGGCTAAATATCAATGGGAGCGATTTAAAAAACAGCTATATTCTGCTTCTGTCAGTCTTCCCGCTTCGTAGAGAGTATCGGTAATTTCTGCTAGGGTTAAAACCGAATAAGGTTGATAACCATGGCTACGAAGTTTATCTTTAACAGGGCCACCATGGTCGATAAAAACTACAATATCATTAACTAATAATCCCGCCGATTTAATTTTTTCTGCCCCCTCGATCGCACTTTTGCCAGAAATTAAAATATCGTCCACCACTACCACCGTTTCCCCCACTTGAAAATTACCTTCAATTACTCTTCTTGTGCCGTGAGCTTTTACTTCTTTGCGGGGGAAAATCATCGGATGATTTAATAATAAAGATAAACCCGTGGCTGTAGGTAAAGAGCCGTAGGGGATACCAGCAACGCGGTCAAATGTCAAGGTTTTTAATATTTCTCCATAGGCTTCAATTACCTGCTGAAAAATATTAGGATTAGAGATAATTTTTCTCAGATCGATATAATAGGAAAAAGTTTCTCCCGATGCTTGCACATAATCGCCAAACATCAAGCAGCCAATATCAAATAATTGTAGAATTAAATCCTGATGAGGATGTTGTTTTAAAAGACAAACATTAGCAGTCCAAGTATCATCTTGGCTCGATTCTTGCTGGTGATTTTGTTGAATTTTGTTGACTTCCTCGCGTAAATCCTTGACTTTTGAACCCAAATCGGGTTGAGATAAAAAGTCTTGGGGTACAGGAATTAATAAACCCTCGCCATGACTATTTAAACCCACAGTAATTAACTCGGAGAATTTACTTTTGTCTTCCCAAATACTGCGTAATAAAATCAATCTTTCGGGGGCAAAATTGCGAATCTTTTTCAAAATCTCCGGTTGAGTGGTTCCCACTTCTAAAAATACTTGTTCGGGAGTTCCCCAAGTGCAAGCTTCTTTGACGACTTGCAGATAAAAAGGATTGTCGCGACTGGGGAATTCTTGCAGATTAATCGCACCTTGATTGGAAGTATGACAGAGGATAAAAGCACCATGCTCGGGGTAAACTAAAAAAGGAGCAACGTGATCCTGTCCGGAGTAGGGATTGAGAGTAACCGCGTCCACCTGCCAAGTTTTAAAGATAGTCTCAGCTAAAACACTGCTAGTATTAATATCACCGTGTTTAGCATCAAAAATTACCGGGATATGAGGGGGAATTGCCGTTAAAATTCGCTGTAATAATTCTAACCCTGCCGCTCCCAAAGCTTGATAAAAGCCTAAAGTTGGTTTGTAGGCACAGACAAAAGGGGCAGTTTCATCGATAATAAACTTGAGCCACTGTTCTAAATTAACGATTAATTCTCCCGGGGTGGAGGGCATCATTTCGGGGTTAGCATCTAAACCGAGGACAAGTAGAGTCTGGTTTTGACTAATGGCGTGGTTTAACTTTTGAAAAAAATTCATCGGTTCCTAATCTCAGGATTCTGGATTAGTCTCTAATTCTACACTATTTTGCCGAAAAATAGGCTGTAAAATTGTCTGGTGCAGACTTTTTCTGGTGTCAGCGTCAAGGAATTTCTTTTGTAAGGGTTGCCATTCTTGCCATTTTTGGTGACGGATATTTTGGAAAATTTCGAGTAAGGTGGGCATTTCCTTGGCGAGACAATTGGGGAAAATTTGGCTAAGAAAATCCGAGAGAACACAACAATCCTGTATTTCTCCGAGAATACCTTGAAGGTTTTTAATATCCTCTAGATACTCTCGATAATTGTCGCCATAAAACTGAGTAAATAACTCCATATTATAGCGAGAACGCTTGGCTTCTTTACGGAGATCGTGCAGTAATAATCCTTCCTTTTCCAATAAGTCATCAATTTCTTGACTAGAAAACTCTCTTACTTTTTGATCTTCCTCTAAATTTACCCCAACTAACCAACCTTCATGGAGTAAAAAGCGGCTCGCTTGCGGTAATAATAAGTCTGGTAAAACCGTGGCAATATCTAATTTTCCCATCGGTTGATAGGTGGGATTATCCAACCAACTGGCAAAATCTGCCTTAAAATTGAGAAATTTGTCGGACTTTAACAGCTTTTCTACCTTAGCAAATGCCTTTTTTCTTTGTTGTTCGAGAACTTGTAAAACTTTCTTTAGTAACTCCTGTTCTTGCGGGGGTAAAATTGGCTGATAATGGCCGATAAAAGCCTCTTTTAACACATCTAAATCCCGCAATTCTCCTAAAATTCTGCCCAGATTACCCACCCGTTTTTGATCGGCATATTTCGGCATGGTTAAAGCGGGAGCAAAACCAGTTAAGGTACTGCGAAGACGGCGCATTCCCACACGAATTTGATGTAATTCTTCCGTGTCCTGATCGAGTAAAACCCCAGCTTCGTGTCTAAGAACTTTATGAAAATGTTTATCAATACCGATATAAGCCCAATCGGCAACAGTTTTAGCCCGAGTATTAAATTTGTTAGTCATTGGTCTTTAGGGAGGAAATAATGTCAAGATGGTGATAGAATCTTTAAATCAAGACTGGAACTAATAGATACTATTTATTCTATACAATAGGATGAAGCAGCAGCTTTAAGAGAAGTTTATGGATAGTTTTTGGCTAGATTATGGGGGGGAAATCGCTTTTCGCACAGGAGAGCATCTTTTCTTGACGGGAATAGCCATGGCTATGGGTAGCTTAATCGGGATTCCTCTAGGTATTTTAATTAGTCGTCAAGCTATTCTCGCTCAACCGATTATAGCGATCGTTAACACCCTACAGACTATCCCCAGTTTAGCCCTATTTGGCTTTTTAATTTCCGTGCCTTTTTTGGGAGGAATCGGCAAAATTCCCGCTATTGTTGCCCTAACTCTCTATACTTTACTGCCAATTGTTTTAAATACCTATCTGGGCATCAAAAAAGTTGATCCCGAATTAAAATTAGCCGGGTTATCCCTAGGCATGACCGACGGTCAAATCCTGCGCTATATCGAATTACCCTTGGCAGGGGCGACAATTTTGGCAGGAGTGAGAATTGCGACGGTGATTGCTATCGGTGTAGCTACGATCGCAGCCGCCATTGGTGGCGGTGGTTTGGGAGTGTTTATTTTTCGCGGTATTGCCACGGTCAACAATCAGTTAATTTTGGCGGGGGCAATTCCCGCCGCTTTTTTAGCCCTTGTTGCCGATTGGAGTCTCGGTCGGCTAGAAAAGACCTTTTCCCCTTCGCCACGTCCGAAAAAGCCCTCTAAATGGCAATGGGGCTTAGGTTTAATTGGGTTGGCCTTGCTATCTTTCCTCTTGACTCAAATTTTCCATTCATCCCCCGGCACAGTGGTGATCGGTTCCAAAAATTTTACCGAACAGGTGATTTTAGGGGAAATTTTGGCACAGGAGATCGAAAAAGAGACGAATTTACGGGTTGATCGTCAATTTAATCTCGGTGGTACTCTGATCTGTCATGAAGCGGTGAAAGCGGGTAAAATCGATGGTTATGTGGAGTATTCTGGCACAGCTTTCACAGGAATTTTGCGGGAAAAACCCCTGAACGATGCCCGATTAGTCTTTGAAAAGCTGCAAAAGATTTATCCAGAAAAATTTAATCTAGAAGTGTTTCCCAGTCTAGGATTTGAGAATACTTTCGCCATTGTTATCCGGGGAGAAACCGCCAGTCAATACAATCTTAAAACTCTCTCGCAAGCGGCCAAATATACCCCCTATTGGCAAGCGGGTTTTGGTTATGAATTTTTGGAAAGGGAAGACGGTTACAAGGGATTAGCAAAGACCTACGGTCTAACTTTTGCCCGACCCCCGAAAGTGATGGATTTAGGGTTAATGTACCGCGCTTTAGCCGAAAAACAGGTGGATTTAGTGGCGGGAAATTCCACCGATGGCTTAATTCCCGTGCTAGATTTAGTCATCCTAGAAGATGATCAACACTATTTTCCTCCCTACGAAGCGGTACCGATTTTTAACCGGGATAGTCTGCAAAAACATCCCCAATTGCGACAGGTTTTAGCCAAACTCACCGGCAAAATTACCTCCGGCACTATGCAGAAATTAAACTATCAGGTGGATGGACGCGATCGCAGGGTGGAGGAAGTGGTTAAAGAATTTCTAGTCTCCCTCTCTTAACCATTTAGTCACTCCCCCGGGTTGGTCGATTAAAGTAATGCCTTGGGCTTTTAATTCTGCACGAATGCGATCGCTTTCGGCGTAATTTTTCGCTTTTTTCGCCTCTGTACGTTGTTGGATCAGATTTTCGATCTCCGCTGCACTAATTCCCTCAGAAACAGGGGTTTCTCCCTGGTCGGCGGCCATTTCTAAGCCCAAAACCCTAGACAATTTAACCAAAGTATGCCATTTTACCGCTAATTGGGCGAGATTGCTGTCCGTCTTACCCGCATGGGTTAAATTATTACCCTCCTTGCGTAATTCCTTAGCGATTTCAAATAACACCGCTAAACCACCGGCAAAGTTAAAATCGTGATTTACCGCCTCTTGAAAGCGATTTTCTAGCTCTTGGTCAGTAATTGCGGGATTATCGGGCGGAAGATGCTTATAACCAAAGGATAAACCCTCTTGCAAAGTATGCCAGCCATTAGTGGCCGCCTGCAATCCCTCATCGGAAAAATCGATCGGTTTGCGGTATTGGGCGCCTAAAATTAATAATCTCACGGCTAAGGGGTCATATTTTGCCAATAACTCGCGAATAGTGATGAAATTACCGAGGGATTTTGACATTTTTTCCCCTGCCACCTTGACCATGCCATTATGTAACCAATAGTGGGCCAGAGGTTTACCCGTAGCCGCTTCACTTTGGGCAATTTCGTTTTCGTGGTGGGGAAAAATCAGATCACTTCCCCCCACATGAATATCGATAGTTTCTCCCAATTGCTCTTGGACCATGGCCGAACATTCAATATGCCACCCTGGACGACCGTGACCCCAGGGAGAATCCCAACTAGGTTCCCCCGGTTTTGCCCCCTTCCAGAGGGCAAAATCGAAGGGGTCTTGTTTTTTAATTGCTTCCGGGTCGTCGGTTTCTACCCGGCCGCTAGCCCCGGCTTGCAAATCATCCAGTTTTCGCCCTGATAGTTTGCCATAATCAGAAAAACGACGGACGGAATAGTAAACATCGCCATCGCTGGGGTAAGCATAGCCTTTTTGTTCTAATTCATAGACTAGGCGCTTGATACCGTCGAGGGTATGAGTGGCCCGGGGATAAGCGTCCGCCGGTCTGACTCCTAATTTTGCCATATCCTCAAAGTAGGCCTGGATAAATTTCTCGGCTACGGCTGCCATAGTGGTATGTTCATTTTTAGCTCGATTGAGAATTTTATCGTCAATATCGGTGAAATTCTGAATATAGCGCACTTTATAGCCGAGATACTCCAAATAACGCCGCACCACATCCCAAACCACACAGGTACGCGCATGACCCAAATGGCAATAATCATAGACGGTAATGCCGCAGCAATACATGGAGACAATGCCGGGGATGAGGGGGGTAAAGGGTTCTTCGCGACGACTGAGGGTGTTGTAGAGGATTAAGGTCATGGATGGGGAAATTTTTTCTGGGGAAAAAGGCTAGTCCAATTTTATAGCAGTTATTTTCAGTGATCAGTTATCAGTGATCAGTTATCAGTAACCGCTAACCACTTTCCCTGATTTCCCTACTATATTTTGTGTTTTTTGTCAAGGGGTTTTTAGGGTTTTAGCAAAGATGTGACGGTAAGATTCGAGGAGATAGGACTGTTTTGATGGGGACTATTATCGAAGGAATCGATAGAATAACGATAGGGGAAGCTTGATTGTTTGCCTTAACCGACAATTTTTATTGTTAATCAACTTTGACCAGACCATCACCATGAATGAACCACCTAATAGCGCTGGCGATGAAATCCAATTACCCCGGGGAGAAAGAGTTGACCAGCTAAGACATCTGATCGAAACCCTACGCATTGCCGATGAAGTGGCCAATCGCGGTTATTTGATTACCAGCGCCGAAGTGGCCGATTTAATGGATATTAATCCTGGCGCCGTTACCAGTCGAGGCGACCATTGGCCGTGGCGAAATTGGGTAATCTCCCGGGTCAGACGGGAGGGAAACCAAATTCTTTGGCAGTTGGAAAAAGTCGATTAGGGTTAATTGCAACCATCAGTTAATTTCTCTCGTAATTATTTCGTCATTTTCCCCCAGCAGATGACGCGCAAAACGTCGGGCCAGGGGCGGAGCCGATACAAGTGTACTGGTAAAGCCAGAAAATACCTGCAATCCCACTTTATCGGCGATCGCTCCCACTAGAGGCCGTCCCGAGGGAGCAAAAGCCACTAGACAATGATGACAGCTGCCGGGGAGAGCGGCTAAAGAGGGCAGCAATGTCCCCACGGCGGCCCATATTGCTTTTTCCCCGGCCAGAGGGTTTAAAATCGCCTCTGGATCGGTGATAATGGCGCTAATTTGCCCTAGATAAAGGCTTTGATCCCGGAATTGTACCGCTCCCGTTTCTAAAACACTGGCAATTATTTCTGGGGTTTCTCTCTGCCAAATGCCCTGCTTTTCTAGTTGGGTGATTTTTTGCTCTAATAGCAATCTGGCAGGAATTGCAGGCATAACTAGGGTGTTTAATTTGATCTCAGTGGGGGGAATTTTGATCACCTGGGCATGGGTAAAATAGACGGGAGCAGCAATACCGGATTTTTGCAGTAAAGACCGGGTTAATCCCCCGGCACAGACGATAGTTTCCCCGGCATGATAATTATTTTTAGGAGTTTTTACGCCGGTAATTCTCGATGCAGTTTCAATTAATTCGATGACAGCTTCCCGAATAATCGTGCCTCCCAGACGCAGAAAAGCTTGTTGATAGGCAAGATTAGTTTTTTCGGCGTTGATGTGACCGTGGGGCAGTCGTAAAACTCCGGAGATAGCTGCGGGATTTAATAGGGGTTCTAAAGCGATCGCTGCTTGCGGATCGAGAATTTCGGGAGTAATAGCAAAGATAGCAAATTTTTTGGCCACAGTGACCGGATCATCTTCGGGGTTAACGGTGAGAATTAACTCTATGTCCCGGTATTCGTTATCTATGCCCAGTTCCTGGGATAAATTGCGCTGAATTTCTCGACCTTCTTGATATAATTTTCTCTGGATTTCTGTGGTGGCCGACCAATAGGCTAAACCCCCGTAACTGTAGAAAGTGGCATTGAGGGGATGGGTTTCTTTTTCTAATAAAAGGACTCGACTGCCTAGGTTAGCTAGTTCGTAGCTTAAAACGGAACCGGTGATACCACCACCGATAATTATGTAATCATAAGTTGTGGTCATAATTGGGCTAATTTTTTCTCAATTAATCTATTCTATCATTATACTTGCTCAGTTCCCTAGTTCTGATTTGATCAATAATTGCTATAATTAGAGAAAAAGTTCAAAGCGAGACAGGATAACTATGCAACAGCTAGAAACTAGGGGGATAACTGACTCATGGATTAAAGGTAGTTGGGAAGAATACTTAGAAGCAATTAAAAACTTCCCAGAGAATCAAGGAAAAAGTTATTATTACAATGGCTATTATCGATTAGAAATGACTCCTATTGGATTTGAACACGCTAGAGATCATCATGTTGTCTTTTTGGGGGTGAGTCTCTACGCTATCCTCAAAGAAATTCCTTTTCAAGGACTCCCTACTTGTTCCTATCGCAAAAGAGGAATTAGAGAAGTGCAGCCAGATATATCTTACTATCTAGGAGAGAAAGCGAATCTGATACCAAATGGGACTTCGATTATTGATTTAAATCAGTATCCTCCACCAGATTTAGTCATTGAAATCTCAAAATCTACCCTCAATGATGACTTAGGTAATAAACGCTTACTCTACGAAGAATTAGGGGTTAGTGAATACTGGAGTGTTAAGGTAGATGACCCTCAAATATTTGCTTTTGAAATAATCGATCGAGGTAGCAAAAGAATTGATATATCAAAGGTTTTACCTAATTTAAGACTTGCGGTTTTAGAGTCAGCTTTACAACAGGCACGCACCAGAGATCAAAGTCAGGTGGGACGTTGGTTAATCAGTCAATTTCAAGGTTAACTCCATAAAATCGAGGCTAATATTATGCAACAGCTAGAAACTACTATCTCGACAGATTTATGGATTAAAGCTAGTTGGGAAGAATACTTAGAAGCAATTAAAAACTTCCCAGACAATCAAGGAAAAAGTTATTATTACAATGGCTATTATCGATTAGAAATGACTCCTATTGGTAACGATCATGCCAGCGATCATGCTATTTTGATCTTCGCTGTTAGTCTCTATGCTACCCTAAAAAATCTGGCCTTTAATGCCAAAGATAATTGCAGTTTTCGCAAGTCTGGTTATCGAGAAGTTCAACCGGATATATCTTATTATTTTGCCGACAAAGCTAATCTGATTCCCTACGGTACTTCGATTATTGATTTGAATCAGTATCCCCCACCAGATTTAGTCATTGAAATCTCAAAATCTACCCTTAATGATGACTTAGGTAATAAACGCTTACTCTATGAAGAATTAGGAGTTAGTGAATACTGGAGTGTTAACGTCGATTATCCCCAAATATTCGCTTTTAAAATAATCGATCGAGGTAGTAAAAGAATTGATATATCAAAGGTTTTACCTAATTTAAGACTTGCGGTTTTAGAGTCAGCTTTACAACAGGCACGCACCAGAGATCAAAGTCAGGTAGGACGTTGGTTAATCAGTCAATTTCAAGGTTAAATCCTGCTGTTTTTTGGCAGCCGCTTTCTCCAATAAAGACTCGGCAAAAGCGATGGCAGCCGCTGCCGAATTTCCTCCCGTTAATTGTGCCAATTCTTCCCTTCTCGTCTGACGATTATCGAGAGAAGTAACCCGGACAACCGTGCGAATTTCCGAGAGATTAGTGGAATCATCTTCGGCAATCATTTGTTTATAAACGCGAAAATGGTGATCAGCTAAAGCAGCCACTAAGGGTTGATGAGTAACGCATAAAACTTGATATTGTTGACCTAATTGATCTAATTTATCGGCAATTGCCTGGGCAACTTTTCCCGATACTCCCGCATCAATTTCGTCAAAAATTAGGGTTGTCGCTGCCGATTGGGATTGGGAAAAACAGGACTTTAACGCTAGGAGAAAACGACTCATTTCTCCTCCGGAAGCGGTACTGGATAAAGGTTGGATTTTTTCCCCTGGATTGGGACTAAAATAAAATCCCACTTGATCGACTCCCAGACTGCTAGGATTACCCGGAGCAATCCGACAGACAAAAATCACCTTTTCCATGGCTAAAGGTTTTAATTCCTGTACCAATTGTTTTTCTAGTTGACTAGCGGTTTGTTGTCGCAAAAAGGTCAACTGGGTGCTAGTTTCTCGATAGATGTTTTCCTGTTGCTGACAAATTTTTTCTAATTCCTCAATCGATTGTCCTTCTCCCGTCAACTCCGCTAATTCCTGCTGTAATTTCTGATAATAATCGATCGCTTCGGCTAAACTTGGGCCATATTTGCGACAAATGCGCTTAAGTTGGACAATTCTCTCTTCTATCTCGTTCAATCTCTCCGGATCTGCCTCTAGACTATCCCCATAAACGTTGATTTCCTGTCCCGCTTCCACCACCTGATTTAATGCCGATCGCACCATCTCTAAAATTGGCTCTAAACTGCTATCATAAACCATCATATTTGTCAAGATATTTTCAGCTTTTCCTAACAAATCAGCGACGGCGGGTTGATCGCGATCATTTTGGTAGAGTAGTTGATAGACTTGATAGCTGGAATTTTGTAAATCGACACCGTGGGAGAGTCGGTTTCTTTCCTGTTCTAACTGTTCCAACTCGTTAGCGTCAGTTAAATTAGCTGATTCTAGTTCTTTTAGTTGATATTCTAATAAATCTAATCTCTGTAGGCGATTTTGTTCCGATTGCAATCTATTATTGAAAATATTCTTGCTTTCTTGCCAGTTAGCGTAGGCTGTGGCTACCTTTTCCCGCTGCTGCAGCAGGGATTCACCCCCGTAGAGATCTAATAATTCCCTCTGTCGATTAGCGTCCATTAACTGAACTGTTTGACCTTGAGCGGTGATTTCAACCAAAAAATCTCTTATTTGCGCCATTTGTTGGCGATTAGCGACGACTCCGTTAATCCGAGAACGAGAACGCAAGGAATTATTAGTAATCACTAATTCCCGGCTGATGGTCAGACTATTATCTTCTAATGGGTCAATTTCCTGACTTTCTAGCCAAGCAATTAATTCTGGAGTTAGAGAAAAAGTCGCTTCTAGGGTTGATTGTTGGCTTCCCTGACGGATGACGCGATGATTGACTTTGCCACCGAGAACAATATCGATCGCATCTAATATAATCGATTTTCCTGCCCCCGTCTCACCGGTCAGTACATTTAATCCGCTACCGAAAGTTAATTCTAAGCGATCGATGAGGGTAAAATTTTCAATTTGTAGGCAGGATAACATATATCAGTAATCAGTAATCGGTAATCAGTTGCTATTCTTATTATCCTTCAGCATTCCCTAATTTTCCCCGAAACGGTAGCCTTTCCCATAGACAGTATTAATGAGAGGTGTTTCTCCGTCCGCTTCGATTTTACGACGCAGCAAGCGCATCAGGGCAGGAACCACATTACTATTAGGTTGCTCTCCTTCTGACCAGAGATGCTGATAAATTTGTTCATGGGTGAGAAGTTGCCCCGGATAGGTCATAAATAAAGTTAATAATTGTATTTCTTTTGCTGATAAACTGATCGTGCGACCGTGACGATAGGCCACTTGATTTTCGCTATCGAGTTCTAAATCAGCACATTTTAATTTACTGCTATTACTAGCTTCAAAATTGGGAGAACGACGCAATAAAGCGCGGACTCTCGCTAATAATTCTCGCAGTTGAAAGGGTTTGACTAAATAATCATCAGCGCCGGCATCTAATCCCGCCACTCGATCGTCTATGGTATCCTTAGCGGTTAGAAATAAAACGGGAGTGGTGTCCCCCTGATCCCGTAAATATTGACAGATTTGTAATCCGGATTGCTGGGGTAACATCCAATCGAGAATTAAGAGGTCATAATTATTCTCTTGTGCCAATTCTAACCCCGTCCGACCATTATCAGCAATATCAACGTCATAGCCTTCTCGATCAAGAATTTGTTCTAAGGGTTCGGTTAATTCGTTTTCATCGTCAACGATAAGTATTCGCATAGAAGGAAGATTATGAGTTATCAGTGATCAGTTATCAGATGTGAGTTATCAGTGATCAGTGATCATATATGAGTTCTCAGTTCACTGTTTACTGATTACTGTTTACTGATCACTGAAAAACCATTTCTCCTAATTATCTATCTTTGGGTAATAAATTGCGCCATTCGAGAGGGATATAACTTTCAATAAATCTAGCTAGGGTGGGGTAATGACGCTGATACAAAACTCCCATATAGATAATACCAAGTCCAAGGACGGTTAGGGCAAAGGGAAAGAAAATTGAATCGGCAAAGATACGATAGGAGAGATAGGAAAGATAGGCAAATACTCCGATACCTCCAAAAACCACAAATAATCTTCTTTTTAGCAGGACGGATAATACCATCAATCCCAAGTTAATTAGACAGTACAAAAATCGTTGTGCTTCATTATCATCGATGAGGAGAGATAGACTAAACCAAAACATAATCAATCCGAATAGGTATAGCCAAAAAGCAAAATCTCCACGACTGCGACGCTGACGTACATCAATTAAATAGGCAGTTATTAAACAGGCAATTCCCAACCAAAAGGATACCCACAGTCGCAGTCTCCATGTATATTCGTCCTCGCCAAATAGTAAAGGGGTTAAGTCCATTGACATATACCACAGACTAAAAGCGATCGGTGCAGTTAAAAAAGGAAATTTAACAAATCGCAAAGTTATTAATCCTGCGATAATCGTGCCTAATTCCATTAAAAACCAACTGCCTTTAGTCCAGGTATAGAAATCTGGATAAATGGCCATATTTCCAGCTTGCCAGTATCCTGTCCAGCGTTGTAAACCGTAGATTGCTAAGGGAGTCATTGCCACTGCCATGGTAAATAAAAGGCCGCCTGGTATTTTGAGATTTTGCTGAAAATAGAGATTTTTCCCCGCAAAAATAAAACAAACTGCATAAAACAGGGCGATAAAAAATAGTCCTGCACCGCCGAAACTCTCCCAAGCTTTGTTCATCAACCACCCCAGGGCGGAGATAACAATTAATGCCCCAAAATAATAGGCCACATTAGCGAAATTAAAGCGAGGGCGATTAACTTCATCTTCCTGGGGATAACGGGACAAAAAAGCCGTCCATAAATTTTCAGCTTGGCTGGCAGTAATTAGGTTTTCTTGTACCGCCCAATCAAAATCTTCTCTTTCTAGTCTCATAATATTCTCTAGTCCTTAAGCTAAGATGTATTTTAACCGCTTATCCCTTTACTGTTGCCAGAGTGCCTGATCTCAACAATCAATTTAAATACTTAATAGCTTATACAAGGCACAACTGTCTCCCAATACTAAGCGATTCGACTGACTTTAAATAGAGCTTACAAGCTTTTTTGCCCAACCCTAGTTAATCAGCCTTTAAAAATAAGTAAAAATTATAAAGTTAAGGTAAATAATTAAAATATTTAAATATTTGGGGCGATTAGTTCAATGTAACAAGTAAGTTACAAGATTTTAATTTTCCCAGAATTTGCCAAAATTTGGCTGTAAATCTGGGTTGCCTACATTTAATAATATGGTATGATCGTGGTATGCTGTGGGCTTAGTTTAAGCATTAAATCTCAAATCAACGGAAAACCAAGACAATTAGGGGACTGTATCGATTCTCTTGCCCAAAAAAAGCCGCCAGTGATGAAATTTTTTTATGTTGCAATTTTTGAATTTTTGTAAAGGCTATTGACTTAAAGCCAGAATTGTGTAAGTTGAGATTTTTGGTACAAATGCTCAGACTTTTCCTTCCTACTCTGGCGCTCTTGTCTCCCTACAACGAAAATTTTTTATCTCACCATTGAGATAACTGCTCTGAGATGGGCTGAAAACTGGCGCAATGTGGACATCGATCGAAAGACTAAGCTAAACTGGTAATGACTATGTATTAGGGCGGAGGTCAACGGATACAACTATGGACAATTTGGAGGTAAAACAAAAACCGATCCGGTGTTTAGAAGATGCGATCGAAAGGTGTCAAACTTTAGGAATGCGGGTTAGTCGTCAGCGTCGCTATATTTTAGAATTGCTGTGGCAAGCGCAGGAACACCTATCAGCGCGAGAAATTTATGATCGTCTCAATCTGCAAGGAAAGAACATCGGTCATACCTCAGTGTACCAAAACCTAGAGGCCCTATCGGGTCAAGGCATTATCGAATCTGTGGAACGCTGGGACGGCAGACTCTACGGTAACATCAGCGATTCCCACAGTCACGTCAATTGTCTGGACAGTCAAGAAATCATCGATGTGCATATCGAACTTCCCCCAGAATTAATTAAACAGATCGAGGCATCGACGGGGGTAAAAATTACCGATTATCGCATCGATTTCTATGGCTATAAACAAAACAAATGAGCCAGATAACTGTATAATTGACCCTGTGAATAGTATCCGTTGACAGGCTGCAACTCTTGTGATCGATCGCCCTCTCACCCTAATTATCATCGATAATGACCCGATTTTCCGCTTGGGTCTGGTGCAGGCCTTGTCGCAGATAGAAAATATTAGTATCGTCACCGAAGGGGATTTAGAAACGATTTTCGCCTTGACTCTTAATCCGGCCCCCGAAATTATTATTATTGATCCTCTCTTTGATTGGTCTTACTGTGAAATTCTCCACTCTCGCTATCCCGAAAGTAAAATTGTTCTATTAACCTTTCCTCTCGACTCCCGACAGCAACTAATCGCCAGAGAATTAGGCATCGCTGGTTATATTCCCAAAGGCACAAACCTAGAGCAATTTATCACTATTTTAGGTCAGATTTCCCGGGATGAATCCCACGATGTTGTCCCTTCTCCTCTCACCATTGCTACCCGTGCAAGTTTAGCTCCTAGCCATTGGTTAATCAGTGCTGGCAAAACGGGATTAAATCGCATCGAAAGTGAATTACATTTAATTGATCTCCATCTTAATCAACAGTCTTTATCCGGCTTTGATCGCTTTTATTGGCAGGGGAGAAAACGAGAACTTTTAGCAGCAATATGGCTAGTCAGAAAACTAATTCCCCTGGAAGGTAGCTATTACAATTCAGCTGCAGTCACACCCCCAGTAATAATTAACAATATCGATCGAGAATTACCAATTTTAAGCCGCGAGCGTCCCCTCTGTGTTTCGGCGGTTTTTGAGTCCACTTTAGCAGTTATTCGCTTTCCTTTAATCAATAGAACAAAGATCAGTTTTGAAATTGATGTTTTACAGGATAATCGGCAACGGGAATTATTGTATTTAGTTCTCGATGAAATTCGTAAAAATGTCGATGAAATGAGATATTTACAGATTAGCCGCGGAGAATTAACTGGTCGCTTAAATCTGATTATTTACGATATATGGGAGAAAGTGACCCGTAAATTTTTAGAAATTAATGCCTCGGTTTATGACGAAATTAGTAAAGGCAGACTTAACGAAATTATTCTAGAAGAAAGAGAGGCAATTCAAACAGAAATCCTCAATAAAATTCCTTTTACTCTTGACTTATTTTCCTATTTAGTGTACGAAAATAGTTTAACTATTGACGGAGTAGAATACCGAGCTAATGCTCCTGAAACCATCGCCAGAGCCGAAATTCTCCTGCAAAATCTCATTCATAATCTTGCCAATGCAGTGATGGTAATTATTCTTAATAACTTCTCGGAATCGGAAAGAATCAAACAAAAACTTTACCGGTCGGAATTTCTCATCGCCAGAAAATTAGCTAAAATCCGCAATGAATTATCTTGGAAATACCGACGGCAACAATACTGGCAAGGACCAAAAGATATCTTTGAAAGTCAATATCAATTATTTCACTATAGCGAGGGACAAATCAAATCTTTAGCCATTTATTCCCCCCGACAGGAAGAATTAAACAGTTTAACAGGCATACCCTGGTTAGTTTCGATCGCCTTAGAATTAAGAGACTCTTTATCCCCTCGTTTACGCGCTTTTTTTCGGGTGGTGGGTAATGGAGCAGTCTATATCCTTATCCAAGTTATCGGTAGGGGTATTGGTTTAGTAATTCGTGGGGTTTTACAGGGAGTCGGTAACACTTGGCAGGAAGTCAAAGGTAAAAAGGGATCATGAATTAAGTAGTCGTGCAAAATTAATTTCCTAGTCGAGACAGGAGACAGGAGACGGGATACAGCTATTAGGGATCGGATTTGAGTTTTCAGTTCACTGTTTACTCACAGCAGAAGTCTGACGGAGTAGTGGCTTAGATGTGTAATTAATTGTGCTTAGATACTTAACAGTAATTATCGTCCCATTTCTCGCTTTAATTTTTTCAATTCTTCTTCCATTTCCCATTCTTTAAATTTTAGATCGAGATGATCGTAGTTCGAGCGCTGATAGTCGGATTCTTGGGGTTGATCCCAAAAAGTGGTTTCCCAGTCACGCGACTGATTTTTAGGGGCTTTTTCGGCTTTAATTTGCACTTCTTGACGACGTTGTTGGACTTGTTGCAGTAACTCTTGGGATTGAGTCAGACGTTTTTTCACCCCTTCCATCCGTCCCCAAAGTTGATTACCCTCACGGAAGAGGGCCGCCTCGCGTTCACTGGCAGCCTTAACCAAGTCCTGCCGTCCAGCGGCCTTAGCCTTATCAATTCTAGCGTGCCAAGTTTGGATATCTTGGGCAGTGGCCAAAATTTGCTGTTCGAGACGTTGACGCTCATTTTCTAGGGCGCTAATCAGTTTAGCCGTATCGCGCTCCTGTTCGCGCAGTTGTTCCACCAGCGCCTGTAATTCTAATTGGGGATGACTTTTGAGAAATTCTTCCAGTTGGGTTTCAAGAAAGCGACTAACATCATCAAATAGATTGCCCATCTGTGCAGTATCCTAAATTTGCAATTAAAGTCTAGGAGCGATTTTAATCCCCCTCTTCTTAGCATAGGCTAGATCAACCCTAGGTTTAAATATATTTGGAAAAAGTAGTACAAAAATTTTATTCAGCCGCGGGTTAGGGACGGGGAAACCAGTATGATAAAACTAGAGTAATATTTCCTGAAAACCTCTTAATTGTTTGACTTAAGTGACAACTTCACCAGCTTGGACAGAACGCATCGGTTATCAACGGGATTGGGTGTGGCGCGGTTGGCAAATTCGTTATAGTTTTATGCCGGCAAAAAACCCCCAAGATGCCGATAAACCCCCTTTAATTTTACTGCATGGATTTGGAGCGGCGATCGAACATTGGCGCCATAATATTCCTATTCTCAGCCAAAATCATCGAGTTTACGCGGTAGATTTATTAGGTTTCGGTGGTTCGCGTAAAGTGCAGGTTCCCTATACCGTTAATCTCTGGGTGGAACAGATACACGATTTCTGGCAAACTTTTATAAATAGACCGGTGGTATTAGTGGGAAATTCGATCGGTTCTTTAGTTAGTATGGCCCTAGCGAGTAAATACCCAGAAATGGTAGCCGGATTAGTTATGCTCAGTTTACCCGATGTCAGCCGTCGGCGGGAAATGATTGCCGATTGGTTATTAAATATCGTCACTCCCATCGAAAACTTTTTCACTTGTCCTTGGCTATTAAAACCGATATTTTACTATCTGCGTCGTCCGCAAGTCTTGAAAAAATGGACAAAAATCGCCTACGAAGACAAGAAAGCAGTCAGCGACGAATTAGTACAAATTATCGCCGCCCCAACCCTAGATGAGGGGGCAGCGGAGGCCTTTATTTCCCTAGCACAAGCTGTCAATCATCCCGAATATTGTCCACCAGCAAAGTTAATTTTACCACGCTTAGAAATCCCGATTTTATTGTGTTGGGGCAAACAAGATCGCATGGTTCCCGTCCAGTTAGCTCCGGGTTTTGTCTCCCTTAATCCTAGGATTAAATATGTAGAATTTGACCGGGCCGGTCATTGTTTACAGGATGAATGTCCTGACCGTTTTAACCCAATTTTATTAGAGTGGCTAGAATCTGTTCCTGTTCTTTGAGAGAATAGGGAGAGTGATTGTTGGTGATAGTCCTATGCAAACCTTGGAATCGACGTTCAACCCCCCTGCAACTGCCTCCGAATTCGACACCACGATTCACCGACGCAAAACCCGTCCCGTCCGGGTAGGTAGCGTTATCATCGGTGGTGGTCATCCCGTGGTCGTGCAGTCGATGATTAACGAGGATACCCTTGATATAGATGGTTCCGTGGCCGGTATCCGTCGCCTCCATGAAGTCGGTTGTGAAATTGTCCGCGTCACCGTGCCGAGTCTGGTTCACGCCACCGCTTTAGCTAAAATTAGGGAAAAACTGCTGACCACCTATCAACCCGTGCCGTTAGTAGCCGATGTACATCACAACGGCATGAAAATCGCCCTAGAAGTGGCCAAGCACGTCGATAAAGTGCGGATTAACCCCGGTTTGTACGTTTTCGAGAAACCGAAAGCCGACCGCAGCGAGTACAGTCAAGCAGAATTTGATGAAATTGGCGAAAAAATAGCCGAAACCCTGAAACCTTTAGTAGTTTCCCTGCGAGATCAAGGTAAAGCGATGCGAATCGGCGTTAACCATGGTTCTCTGGCCGAAAGAATGCTCTTTACCTACGGTGACACCCCCGAAGGAATGGTACAGTCGGCTTTAGAATTTATCCGCATCTGCGAATCCCTCGATTTTCGCAATCTGGTCATTTCCCTGAAAGCTTCCAGGGTGCCGGTGATGGTAGCCACCTATCGTCTCATGGTTAAGCGCATGGACGAGTTAGGTATGGATTATCCCCTACATTTGGGGGTTACTGAAGCAGGAGATGGGGAATACGGACGAATTAAATCCACTGCCGGGATTGCCACTCTCTTAGCGGACGGTATTGGTGATACGATTCGCGTTTCTCTGACGGAAGCTCCCGAAAAGGAAATTCCCGTCTGTTACAGCATTCTCCAGGCCCTGGGACTGCGGAAAACCATGGTCGAATACGTCGCCTGTCCTTCCTGTGGTCGCACTCTTTTTAATTTAGAAGATGTTCTGCAGCAAGTGCGGGCAGCGACTCAACACCTCACCGGACTCGATATCGCGGTTATGGGTTGTATTGTCAATGGACCGGGAGAAATGGCCGACGCAGACTATGGTTATGTGGGGAAACAGGCCGGTTATATTGCCCTTTATCGCGGTCGCGAGGAAATTAAACGGGTCCCCGAAAGCGAAGGAGTCAGCGAGTTGATTAATTTAATTAAAGCCGATGGCCGTTGGGTAGAACCCTAATTAGTTTTGCCAGTAGGGGTTGACATCTATTCAACCCCTGATAATCAGCTATAATAAAAAGCTTGCTAGAAATTGCCGCCCTAGAGAGTTCATGCTACCTACACGCGATTGTGTTCGTCAAACCCCCGCTTACACTCCGGGAGAACAGCCCCAAACTGCGGGATTTACCAAACTTAACACCAATGAGAACCCCTATCCCCCACCGGCGGAAATTTTTGCCCACCTGCAAGAGCAGTTAGAGAAAGTCCGACTCTATCCCGATCCTATCTCCAAAGAGTTACGGCAAACGGCGGCGGAATTATACGGCATAGCAGCCGATCAGATAATCGCAGGTAATGGCTCTGATGATATCCTTAATATCGCCCTGCGTACCTTTGTTAACCCCGGCGAAAGCGTTGCTTTTTTGGATTTAACCTATTCCCTTTACGAGACAATTGCCCGGGTACACGGGGCCAATATTATCGAATTTCCCACTAATGATCAATTTGAATTAGCCGGACCGATTATTTGTCCGGAAGCGAAATTAATTTTTCTCGCTTCTCCTAATCCTCCCCTCGGTAAACATCTTGAGCGCGACTATTTAGAAGCAACCTGTGCTAATGCGTCGGGAGTGGTATTAATTGATGAAGCTTATGTGGATTTTAGTGATGACAATCATCTCGATTTTCTCTCCCGTTACGATAATGTCATCATTAGTCGTACCATGTCGAAAAGTTATAGTTTAGCGGGGTTAAGAGTCGGTTTCGGTTTTGCTTCGAGGGCAATTATCGAACAGATGGATAAGGTGCGTGATTCCTATAATTTAGATCGCATCGCTCAAACTTTAGCCACAGCAGCCTTAAAACACCATAATTATTTTGAGCAAGTTTGGCAAAAAGTCCGTCAAACCCGCAGCCGTTTAATTACTTCTTTGCGCGAGTTGGGATTTATTGTCTTTGACTCGGAAGCTAATTTTATCCTCGCTTCTCCCCCCCACATTAGTGCCAGTGAGTTATATAATCAACTGAAAGAGCGTCAGATATTAGTGCGATACTTTAAACATCCTCGCATTCAGAATTATGTGCGGGTTTCCATCGGCACTGATGGGGAAATTGATCGCCTTTTATCTGCTATTCAAGAGATTATGGGAACAAATTAATATCTATTTCCGTCAAGGTTTTATTAGCATTTTAAACCCTAATAACTTCTCGAAAAAAAGGCTAGATTGATCGGAACAAAGCAGCGACAAACAAGGGTCTAATGGCCTGTCGTTTCTCCCGATTACTAGCCTTGGCTATCAAGATTATTAGTCCCACAAAAGGATTAAATACTAGCGCACAAATTCTTGAACTTATGCAATTTTATCCCCAAGGAATCACAGTTCAAGAATTGAGCCAACGCTTAAATCGTCCCGTTTCTATGCTCAATCTCTGTCTAAAATCTTTGGTCGCTTCTAAAAAAATCGTGGCAAAAAAAAATCATAATCAGTGGGTTTATACTGTTGATCAAAAAGCTTAGTTTGTCCAGATAAGCATACTTAAGATATAGAAAAAGTGTTTATTATTAACCCTATTGCTGAATAACTATTTTAGGCTGTAGATAGTATTCATCTTCTGCGACAACTATCTCACCAATGCCGAGAAATTGAGCCTCTAAAGACTCCACAGCAACCAAAGAACCGATTATAACATTTGTATCGGTGAGATTAATTTTTCTGCCGTGAAACCAATCGATAACTCTCTCTGATGTCAAAGAAATCCAGTCTAGATGTGCCAAGGCAATGCGAGGCGAAATTAAACCCTCGGAATTAGCCATTAAAGCTTCGAGATTAATACTATCAGCTAATTGAAAACCACAGCTTTCCGTGCGAGTTAAACCGGCTAAAGTGCCACCCACAGCTAACACCTTGCCCAAATCTCTGGCCAAAGAACGAATATAAGTCCCCGATCCACAGTGAATATCTAGCTCTATTTGCGGAAATTCCCCCTCTAACCAGCCTAAAACCGTAATTTGGTCAATTTTGACCTGACGAGGCTCCACTGCGATTATTTCCCCTTTGCGGGCCAATTCGTAGAGACGGCGACCATCCTTGTGAATAGCACTATACATCGGCGGAATCTGGGCAATATTGCCGATAAATTCCGCTAAATGGGGCTTAACTGCCTCTAAAGTTAAATCGGCACAGGGACAAGTGGCGATCGCGTTTCCCGTAATATCATCGGTATCGGTGCTGAGTCCTAACTGGATTTTTGCCCGATAAGCCTTATTTTCGGGTAAATAGGGCAGTAATCGGGTGGCATATCCGACGGCGATCGGTAAAACTCCCGTGGCCATAGGATCTAAAGTTCCGCCATGGCCGACTCGTTTTGTCTTAAGAATTTTTCGGACTTTGGCCACACAATCATGAGAAGTCCAATCGGGGGGTTTATTGAGATTTAAAAAGCCAAACATTATAAATTATCAATTATGAATTATGAAGTGGGGTGGGGAGATGGGGAGAATAGAGAAAAGCAATCTCCTCAATTCTGAATACTGACGGCTGATAGCTAAAAATCTGACGTATTATATAATTGCATAACTTCGCTTAAAGGTAAACGGGAACGAACACCGATAGAAAGGTCAGAAAAATGACCAAGATCATAATGATCAACAGCAGCGCGAGCAATCATAGCGGCGTTATCTGTACAGAGTTTAAGCGGCGGAAAATAGACGGTTAAATCATGATTTTTGGCGGCAGTTTCCAGATGATTTCTTAAGGCACTATTAGCAGCTACTCCTCCCCCGATCGCGATAGTTTTTAAGCCATAATCTAAGGCACAATTGATTGTCCGACGGGTTAAACTTCTGGCTACCGTATCTTGAAAACTAGCGGCTATGTCAGCTACGGGTAAATTATCTGGCTCGAATTTCTCTACTAAGCGCAAAACGGCAGTTTTTAAACCGCTAAAACTGGAATCGTAGGCATGAAAACCGCCGGTTGGTAAAGATATTTTACCTTCCGGTAAGGGAAAAGCTTGGGGATTACCATCTTTAGCCATGCGATCAATTATCGGACCACCGGGATAACTTAAGTTTAATAATCGTGCCACTTTATCAAAAGCTTCTCCGGCTGCATCATCTCTAGTGGTTCCTAATTGTTGATATTTACCGCAGGCCTGCACATGGATTAAACTGGTATGACCCCCAGAGACTAAAAGAGATAAAAAAGGGGGTTTAAGATCAGATTCAGCGAGATAGGAAGCATAGATATGACCTTCGAGATGATGAATGCCGATAAAGGGTTTATCGTGGACAATAGCGAGGGTTTTGGCTGCCGTCATTCCCACCATTAAAGCACCTACTAAACCGGGAGCAACTGTGGCGGCTATTCCATCAATTTCTGACCAAGTTAAACCCGTTTCTTGCCAAGCTTTTTCTAGACAAAAATTAATGGTTTCTAGGTGTTGTCGGGAGGCCATTTCTGGCACAACACCGCCATAGAGACGATGAAGATCAATTTGAGAAAAAACCACACTACTCAACACTAGGTTATTGTTAACAATAGCCACAGCCGTTTCATCGCAACTGGTTTCGATCGCTAAGATAATTGTCATAAATTAATCAGTAAATCGTCAGACACCCCCCTTATTAAGGGGGGATTAAGGGGGGATCCATCTTTAATTTAATTATAACCACTTACTTAATTTTGCTTAGGTACTTAATTAAAATTAAAGTTATCGTTCAGCGATTTCCATAGCCACCACCGCCGGGGGTTTCAATGATAAAAATATCACCAGGGTTCATTTCTACAGTAGCAGTGCCAGGCAATTCTTCGATAGTTCCATCGTTTCTTTCCACGGCATTACGTCCTATTTTACCAGCTTTTCCTCCCGCTAGTCCAAAGGGGGGAATCTGGCGATTACCCGATAAAATATTAGCAGTCATGGACTCTTGAAATTTAATTCTTCTAATCACACCATCACCTCCAGAATATTGTCCCTTACCGCCACTATCGGGGCGAATGCTAAAACTTTCTACTAACACAGGATAGCGCATTTCTAATACTTCCGGATCGGTGAGACGGGAATTAGTCATCTGGGTTTGTACGGCAGCAGTTCCCGCAAAATTTGCTCCCGCACCAGAACCGCCACAAATAGTCTCATAATATTGATATTCTTGATTGCCAAAAGTGAAATTATTCATCGTCCCTTGACTGGCTGCTTGAATGCCTAAAGCGCCGTATAAAGTATTAACTATTGCTTGAGAAGTTTCTACATTTCCTGCTACTACCGCCGCTGGATAAACGGGATTAAGAAAACAGCCAGATGGGATAATTAAATGGAGGGGTTTGAAACAGCCAGCATTTAAAGGAATTGCCTCCTCCACAAGGGTACGAAAAACGTATAAAACCGCCGCTCTTGTCACTGCTAGGGGTGCATTAAAGTTATTATTTAACTGGTCAGATGTGCCAGTAAAATCAATGGTTGCTTGACAATTATCAATATCTATGCTAATTCTGACCTTGATGACAGCACCGTTATCTAGATAATAGGTAAATTCGCCATCTTTCAAGACAGATATAGCTTTTCTCACCGCCAATTCGGCATTATCTTGAACAAAGTGTTGATAGGCTTTAACCATAGCTAATCCGTAGCGATCAACCATATTATGTAATTCTCTTTCCCCCTTGGCATTAGCGGCTATTTGTGCTTGAAAATCGGCAATATTTTGGGCGATATTGCGTGCTGGAAAAGGACTATTAGTTAAGTGATTAATTAATTCTTGCTCCCGAAACTGTCCCGCCGCTACCAACAAAAAATTATCGAATAAAATTCCTTCTTCGCTAATATGGACAGAATGGGGAGGCATAGAACCGGGGGTAATGCCACCGATATCAGCTTGATGTCCCCGGGAGGCAAGATAAAATAATATTTCCTGATTTTGGCGGTCAAAAATAGGACTAATTACTGTGACATCCGGCAGGTGAGTACCGCCATTATAAGGATTATTAGCCAGATAAACATTCCCCGGACGAATCGTCTCCCCCTTATCCTGAATTAAGCTTTTAACACTATCGGCCATAGAGCCTAAATGGACGGGAATATGAGGAGCATTAGCGATTAAATTTCCCACCTCATCAAAGATAGCACAGGAGAAGTCTAGGCGTTCTTTAATATTGACACTTGCTGCCGTATTTTGGAGAGTAATCCCCATCTGTTCGGCAATAAATTGATAGAGATTTTTAAAGATTTCTAGATAAATAGGATCGGCAACGGTAGTTATTTCTGTGCGGTGAGAATTGAGAGGGGACATAGGAAAATCAGTTATCAGTGATCAGTTATCAGGTGCATCTCATTTAAAGAGGGCGAATGCAATTCGCCCCTACAATAATATATATTATTGCGCCAATGGTAGGGGCGCACTGCGTGCGCCCAAAATGTCATCTAGATATTGATCCAAAATTGAGATGCAGCCTCAGTTATCAGTTAGCTGTCTCTTGTCTTTTTTTATCCTCCTGTCTCAGGGTTTTCTGTCTCCTCACCCAAGAGAAGATTTTTGATTTTTGCAGGAGAGCCACTGATAGGGGCTGACTGAGATATAATCGCAGTCAGTACCAGAGGGTAAATTATGGATAAAACCAGCTTGATCGATAAAGTGAAACAAATGGCTAATAAACGCGATTATTTACTGCAATTGCGCGATAAACCCGACATTGGCGGTCTGAGATTAGATGTTAATCAAGCTCTTGAGGAGTTGGATGAATTACTCGATGAGTTTCAAGCAACTTTTCCTGAAGAAAAACTTAGTTAACTATCCGACTCGACGGAATTGATCTTTGTCCGATTGTGCTAATTTTCCCAAGTCATCGATCGCTTTGATCAGAGCTTGGGAAGATATATCTTTAGAGCAGTATAGGTCAAAAGCTGTACTTTGATTATTTTTTTCCATTGGAAGCTTTGGCAAGGAACTATAGGCGATAATGCGAATATAAGGGTCGAATTGTTTGATTTTAATAGCGGCGCTGTGTCCATCTAAGACAGGCATCCCTATATCTAAAATAATTACATCTGATTGATAAATTTTCGCCAAGTCGATCGCCTAAAAAACAACTATCTCCCGATAGCGATCGCTAAAGGTCGAATAATTGTAAATTTTTGTCAAGGGGGAGGTCAGACAGAGGAATCATCGCTAGAATGAGCCTAAATTGTCAGGAATTTAGTTAAACAAGGTTTTTGGCAATATGCTAATATTGTATTCATCACTATAACTATATAACCATGAAAATTGAGTCTAGCACCATATTGGAAGATTTTTATAAAGTCATTGATCCGTCTTTAGATAAGGAGACTTATTTCTTGTCCCCCTGTCAGGTATGCCAGATACATAGAGTTTATTTTTGCTATAATGATCTGGCAACTCTGACAAATTAAAAGTCTAAAAAAAGATTAGGACAGTAAAAATATGAAAGACACAGATGTTCAAGAATTTGCACTAGCCTATGCTAAAGGTTTGGTTAGTGCAATTCCAGTGATAGGAGGGTTAACCGTAGAACTACTAAATTTTGCAATTCCTAATCAACGACAAGAGCGAATTGAGACTTTGCTAAATATTCTTGCCTCTAGAGTCTTTAATATATCCGAGCAAGAATTAAAACAAAAATTTCAATCAACAGACTTTATCGATATTTTTGAAGATGTATTATTGCAGTCCGTCCGAGCGACCAGTCAAGAAAGGCTTGAATATTTAGCTTCGGTTTTAGAAAAGGGATTAAAAGAGGAAGATTTTGATCGTATCCAGTCTAAAAGACTTTTAGAAATTTTAGAAAAAATTAATGATACAGAAGTTCTCCTTCTTCAATATCATGCTTTAAGTCAATATGAAGCAGAAAAACTTCGAGATTTTATGAATATACACGGGCGTATTTTTGATAATGATGATTTACAAAAAAAAGCGATGTTTGACCATTATTTAGATAATCTAATTACTTTAGGACTTATTGGTCCGTGTGATTGTGAGCCAAAATTCTCAAGTAATAGGCAATATATAGCAACAGATGATCCAATTTGCGCGACTCAATTAGGTTATATGCTATTACAGTTAATAGATTTAAAATTTGATGCTGATATTGTAGGTACACCGATTAATGCTTTAGATGTTTCTAGAGGATTGCTATCAACAACGCAGCAACTCACAAATCAAATTGAATATACTAAAAATAATGCAGTTCGAGAATTTGAAAAAGATATCAAACAGGGATTGAATACATTTAGCAATGAACTAGAGAGAGAAATTAAACGAAAACTTAGAGGACTTTCTTAAAAAAATTAGCTTTTATGACAGCGCGAACTCGCGCATAGATCGCCGCCACTGGTGTGTCTTTCGCCTTCGGTGACGTATCTCCCCTAGCGATCGCCGATCTTGTAGGGTGCGTTCCCTAATGCAAGTCCTACTGCTCCAGCGATCGATTTTGGGGAACGCACCATGCCCATTGATTGAAGCTGTGGGTTAAAGTGCGATGCCGCTCTTGTGGGCCTAGTTGGGGCAGCAATTCTCATTTTGAAACGATTTTGCGTTGTTTCAGCGATCTAGAGATTCGTTAAGAATTATTAACCCCTCTAGGTGCAAGGGTTTTAATGTCATGAAACCTTAAAATGAGAATTGCTGCCCGCTCCCCCCCACTCTTGACCTAAAACCCCCCACTGATCACTGATCACTGAAAAAAGCCCAACTTTGGGCAAAAATCTGGTTTGTGTCCCCTCTTAGCGGTAAAATTTGTACATCTGGATCGTCGAAAAGCATAAGTTTTGTAAAGTAAAATTAAGAAGGGAGACAAATTTAAGATAGCCAACGTATGGAAGTAACTTTTACCGCTGCCGAATCCCTAGAAATTGTTGTTGCTGAACAAACCATCCCGATTCAGCATTATCTGCGTCAACCGCAAAGATTAGTACAGGCTATCGTTGAGACTAGCTTAACAGAACACTTGTCTGAGAATAGGTTTCGCCTAAAAATGCGTCCCCTAAACTTTTTGAATTTGTACTATTTTCAGCCCACGGTTATTCTTAATGTCTGGGCTACCTCTGGGGGGACGATATTTTTGCAATCAGAAGACTGTCAGATCAAAGGTATTGATTATATCAACGATCGCTTTAGCCTCAATGTTAAAGGCAAACTCGCTCCTGTGGAAAAAAATAATCAAACCTATCTAGCGGGAAAAGCCAATCTTGAGGTGAAAGTCGCCCTACCACCACCATTATGGTTAACCCCGCGTCCGTTGTTAGAAATCACCGGCAATAGTCTCCTAAAAGGGGTTTTATTGCGGATTAAACAGCGTTTAATGAGTCAATTATTGCAAGATTACCAACAATGGGCTAAACAGGATATTATTGCCCAAAATTACCCCGAAACCATTCTTGATCTCTCCCTTAGTTAAATAAAAATATGAGTTGGACAAAAGTATTATCTGTAGATTCCCTTGCCCCCGGCGCCCGTCAAGTGGTAAAAGTGGGGGAAAATTCCATTCTCTTGATTAACAATAACGGTCAATTGCACGCCGTCGGTAATCGTTGTCCCCATTTAAAATTATCGATGACGAAGGGCAAAATTACCGAGGACGGCGCGATCGTTTGTCCCTGGCATCGTAGTTCGTTTGATCTCTGTAGCGGTGCTGTCAAAGATTGGATTACCTGGCCCCCTGTGGTTAACAAAGCGATGGCGGCAGTTTCTCAACCCCAAGCTTTACCCGTTTATCCCCTTCGCATCGAAGACGGCAGTATCTGGATAGACGCATAACCGCTCACCGAGGGGGGTTTTGGGCAACCTAAAGAGCAGTTGCTTTAACCGACAATGGGTTAATCTTTGAGAATGCCAAACGCACCTCGCTCGCTTCCGTAAAAACCCAGTTAGGGACTTGCGTGGGAATAATATCCCAATCGATCGGAGGGCGCAAGCTTTGCGCCCCTACAGTAACGGATTTTGTCCACAATGTAGGGGCGAACTGCGTTCGCCCAAAAGGTACATTATCAAAGCGCAAGTCCCTTATGGATTGTTTCCCCCCCCGCTCCGGTGATCCCCACTCTCCTGTATATTTTTTAAACAGGATTGCGCGAGGTCATTCTTTTATTCTGACTTCCCCTCCCGACGACTGGCTCCTAACTCCTAACTCCACCAACAAACTTTTTCAGCAGACCCTAATTAGTTCCGTTTAAAAGTTGAGAACGAAGCAAATCGATCGCATCTAAATAACTTGGCATCGGTTCATCACCTAACAGACAAGCACTGCGATCCACGCTAATCATATCATAACCCCAAAACACCTGACCCAGGGGAATAGATTTTCCTCGATCGGGTCGCCAATTGCTACTAAAATATTTGAGATTAGCGTCCACCACTGCCCCATCAAAAAGATGACCGATACAAAAATAAACATCCTGTAAAATTAGCGGTACGGAGGGGCGATGTAATTGCCCTCGCGAGTTGGGACTACGCGCTTTATAATGACTACGGGGAAAGAGTCCATAGAGATTTTTTAAAGAAGCAGAAATTAGGGGTTCATCCTTTAAATGGGTGCGTTTTAGGGTTCCAATCGTGATCCGACAATCCACTTCTTCGATAATTTTAGGGGCAAACATTGAGGGAAAACGGACAGGAAAAGGGGAAAGATTCGGATATTCTTGCTGGGGTAAACTATCAGCATCAAGAATATTTATTCCAGAATCGAGAATAGATTTTACTCCCAAAATATCGATAATTTCTCTCAAAGAAATAGCAGAACAAACTCCCTCTAATAAGATAATTTCTGCCCCTGGATTTACCCCTCTCAATCCCCGCAAAACTTGACTTAATACCGGCAGACTAACCGTTACTGGTGGAGGCACAGGATAACCTAAATTAGGTTTAATTAAAATACGTTTAGCTGTGACAGCTGCCGGGGGAGGTTGATAAACAAAATCCGCCATAGCTGAATTTTTTACCCCGGCAGTAAGTGAGGACTGGGTAATCATAGAAAAGAAAATAAATCAATGGGAATTAGCCAGATCATTTAGGGAATTTACCTGCTGTAAAGCTTGCCAGATTACCCCAGAATCGGCCCCAGGAAAATGGCTATTTTCACTAATATAACGCTTCCAGGCCTTAGTTCCAGGCTGACCAGCAAAAAGCTGTAAAAGATGTTTGCTGATCTGGTGTAATTTATAACCTTTACTCACCCACTCATCGATGTAGGGAAGCATTTTTTTGATTATTTCTTCCCGGGTAGGAGGAGTAACCGATTCCCCATAAAAATCTCGATCGACTGTGGCAAATAAATAGGGATTATCGTAGGCTGCCCGACCGATCATAACTGCATCTACTAATTGTAAATGTTGTCTAGCCTGTTCTAAATTAATGATACCGCCATTAATTTCAATAAACAAATGGGGAAACTGATTTTTTAGGCGATAAACATCATCGTAACGCAGGGGGGGGACGGTGCGATTTTCCTTGGGACTTAATCCCTGTAACCAAGCTTTCCGCGCATGGATGGTAAAACGTTGACAACCCGCATCTGCGACAATACGGACAAAATTCGCCATATTTTCGTAACTATCCTGATCATCAATGCCAATTCTCTGTTTTACAGTCACGGGAATCGATACAGCTTGATTCATTGCCGATATTCCCCTCGCGACTAATTCCGGGTTAGCCATCAAACAAGCGCCGAAATTGCCCTCTTTTACCCGAGAACTAGGACAACCCACATTGAGATTTACCTCGTCATAACCCATATATTCGGCTATTTTAGCGCATTCTGCCAAAAGATAGGGATTATCACCCCCTAACTGCAAAGCTAGAGGTTTTTCTGCTAGGGAGAACCCCAGCAACTTATAGCGATCGCCGTGTTTAATCGCCATCGTCGTGATCATTTCTGTGTAGAGAAGGGGACGACGGCTAATTTGTCGCAAAAAATAGCGAAAATGGCGATCGGTATAATCCATCATCGGCGCCACACTTAAAATACTGCCCATCTTTCCCTTGATTTTTTCGCTGATCGGGACATTCTCTGGGTTTCCCCAGAGAATAACCAGTCTTCCTGCCAAGATATTTTAAAGCTTTTTGGTAAGTTGACTATCTCATATTACTGGTTAAGTAGTAGTGCAAAATAAATTTCCTAGTGGCTGGTGATTCGGTAGTAGTGATGGCGGTTTAATCCTTTGCTTTGCTGTGCATTGTAGTCATGGATAAAATACCAAAGGGTTCCTCAAAGTGATTCTCCATTTTTTTAGAGAAAGATAAACTCTCTCTCACCAGCCGAGAAATCCTTTGTCGAAAGGTATTATTTAATCTTTCAATGGGATTAGTTTGACCAGTTTCTTTCCCGACCAGTCGATGACGTTATCTATTGGCTAAAAAACCGGTACACTGATAAATGATAATTGACAACTGATCACTGCTTATGCCTCCTCGTTGGCCCCGTCAACCCGATCGCAAAAACGATCCCGCTTTCCGACGTTTAGATGATCGCATGAATTTCGCCGTTCATGTGGCGGCTTTTTTAGCGATTAATTCAGGGTTGTGGTTTTTTCATATCATTAAATTTTCTGATTGGACTTGGTTGAATCTGTTCACGGGAATTTGGGCTATTCTATTGGTGGGACATTTGATTTATATAGCGGCGATCGCTAACTACTCGGTAACACCCCATGGTTAACACAACTCAGGACATCGAAAATCTGGCGGCCCAAATCGGCGACAATATCTACATTGACGTGGCTAAATGGCATCTCTATCTCCGGGAAGCACATTTACACAGCGTCGTTGCCGAAAAAGTCTTCCCTTTGCTCGAAAACGACAGTTTAAGCGAGAATGCAGTCATGTCTATCCTGCGGGAGATAAAAGTCACCCTCGGAGGTGGTCATCTGCAAGTTTCCCTAGCGGATTTATTACCCAGCAAATGTCAGATAGATTTAATCGATTTGCTCGAAGAATACCAAAAAAGTCGCTAAAATTCCCAAATAGTATGCCTGATAACTCGCAACTATAGGGTTGGCTGAATAAATCTAAAAACATTGTTCGATAAGTACTGGCCCTTGGAGTGATCCGGGGGGAAATTCCGGGACTTTTCCCCTGAAAATGGCTAAAACCCTAGACCCTACACCCCACACCCTACCCCCACCGAAAAACTTTTTCAGCATACCCTAGTTAGAAATAGTCCCCCAGAAGCAAACCATGGAAATAGGTGTTCCCAAAGAGATTAAAGATCAAGAGTTTCGCGTCGGTTTAAGTCCCAGTAGTGTGCGTGTACTCAATGATCGCGGTCATAGGGTATTCGTGGAAACGGTCGCCGGATTAGGTGCTGGATTCAGCGATGAGGATTACCAAAAAGCTGGGGCCAAAATTGTGGAAAAAGCGGCCGAAGTTTGGGATAAACCGCTAATTATCAAGGTAAAAGAGCCGCTTAAGGCAGAATACGGCTTTTTAAACAAGGAAGCTCTCCTATTCACCTATTTACACCTAGCAGCCGAGCGCTATTTAACGGAAACATTAATCGAGTCGGGAACAACTGCGATCGCTTATGAAACGGTCGAGCTTGCTGATGGTCGCTTGCCTCTCTTAACTCCCATGAGTGTTATTGCCGGTCGTCTTTCGGTACAATTTGGGGCCCGCTATCTGGAAAAACAACAGGGGGGTAGGGGAGTTTTACTGGGGGGTTTCCCCGGGGTGAGTCCCGGACAAGTGGTTATCCTTGGCGGTGGTGTGGTGGGTACGGAAGCGGCCAGAATTGCCATCGGTATGGGGGCAAAAGTAACTATTTTAGATATTAACGTCGAGCGCTTGGCCTATTTAGAAACTTTATTCGGTTCCAGGGTAGAATTGCTTTATAGTAGCCCAGCACAATTAGAAAATGTGGTTCCTAGGGCCGATTTATTGATTGGGGCAGTGCTAGTCTTAGGAAAACGAGCGCCGACGCTGGTTTCTCGCTCTTTAGTCGCCAAAATGAACCCTGGTTCTGTAATTGTCGATGTGGCAGTGGACCAAGGGGGCTGCGTGGAAACTCTGCGGGCCACTTCCCACAGTCAACCGACTTACCTGGAGTCGGGAGTAGTACATTATGGGGTGCCTAATATGCCTGGAGCAGTACCCTGGACGGCAACCCAAGCTTTAAATAATAGTACCCTACCCTACGTTATTAAATTAGCCGACCATGGGGTAAAAGCCTTGGATCAAGATGTTTCCCTCGCTAAGGGGTTAAATGTCGCCAATCATCGGTTAATTCATCCAGCAGTGCGCGAAGTTTTTCCCGATTTGATTTGAGCAGTAATTTCAGGGCTGATCGTGGTATTTTCTAGAGGTTATGACTAAGAATTTATGGACAAGGGATGAGCTGCTGATCGCTCTCAATTTATACTATAAATTTCCCTATGGACAATTCCACACCAATAATCCTGTTGGATCTTCGTTACTTGTTATGGTTCGATAGGGGGGCATAAATCGACTAAATCCTTATCTGGCAAGGGATTTAATTGATTAGTTTGCTTTAGATAGAAAATAATTGACAAAAATCGCTAAATGCCTTTCTATATAGGGGTTCCATCCCTTATAACCCCCGTCCATTGCATAACACAAACCGAAGAGCCATCCTGTTATTATCGAAGTCGCTGAAAAGTTACAGCGAACACCATCGGCCCTGGTGATGAAATTATGTAATTTTGGTTCTCTCGATCCCAGGCATCAATTGCGAGGAGTACAGGGGTTAAAAGGTATCAGTAAAGCTGATCGGCAAATCTGGCAGGAGTTCGAGGATAACTGGACAGAATTAGCCCTAGAAAGTGAGGAAAAATTACAGGTTCTTTTAGGAGTTATCAACGAACAGCAAGAGGATTTTACTAGACTTGATTTTTTAGAAAATATCAAAACAGAAACCGAGGCAATCAGAAAAGTTAGAATCGGACAAAACTTTTTTAGAAAGACAATTTTAGCTCTATATAACTATCGTTGCTGTATTACAGGAAATCCCATTCCTCTCTTACTAACAGCTAGTCATATATTACCCTGGAGTCAATTTCCCGAACAGCGTTTAAACCCTCATAATGGCCTGTGCCTAGCTCGTACTCATGATACTGCTTTCGATCGAGGTTTAATTAGTTTCGATGAGGATTTAAGATTAATTATTGGCCATGAGATCGAAAAAAAGGCTCGGGATCAAGGTAGCGAGACGTTAGAACTAAATTTTATCAACTATCGCGGTAAAACTTTAAATGTTCCCGATCGCTTCTCACCGGATTTGGATTTTTTAAACTATCATCGCTATCATATATTTCAGGGCTAAAAATAGGATAAGATAAGTTAAATTCTCAATTGCACTACTTTGTTTATAATTGAGTTTGTCTAAAACACTTTTGCAATTTCAGCTTGTGTATAAAGTTTTATCTAAGGATTCAACATTTCTGACCTATGCGGTTATCTATATTTTTCTCAAAAATAAGGAGATCAAGAATATTGATCAACATATTTATATAACTAATAAAAAATCTGCTATTCGAGGATTTGAAAATATATCTGGACTTCCCCCATACATAAATACTAAAAAATCAACAAAACCCTTACTGCAGGTCGCTTCTCAGAAAAAATTGAAAAGAGGCTACTGAGTACATTTTTCGCTTAAAAATGGCTGTACCGTTGACTATATCTGGAGTAGAGCGATTCCGTAGAGTTGGCTGTATAGTGATCGCTAACCTGATGGTAACAGATAGTGTCATTAATCTCTAGAGTAAGCGATTCCCTCTGTAGCCATGTTTTTGCTGGTTTTCTGCCCTGAAACAAGGTATAACGGTCCAAAGGTCAAATTTGAAAGTTTTTGCCTCAAACCCTATCCGCGTAAAGACTTCAGGATTTTGTGTCCAGTAGTCCATTAGTATTGTGTTGATTTAACTCAGGCTCTGTAAGACTTTTAGCCATAGTTAGTATGTTTATACGGGGGAAGTCGAGGAATATTAAAGATATCTTGTCTTGAGGTTAAATGGCACAAAGAAGACGATCCCCTGAACCCACGCTAAAGATTTACACCTCATCTCGACCTACTCCAGATAACTCACTATGTCAAGTGTTAGATATTCCTTTAGAATGTAAAATGTAAAGACTGTAGATAGATAAGGTTAATTCATGTTTTGGGCCGACAAAATTGCTGCGGATGCACAAGGAAACCAAGTTGTCAACGATTCAAAAACCCCATCTGGAAGAGTTCATGTTGGATCGTTGAGAGGGGTTGTGATCCATGATGTGATTGATCGAGCCTTGAAACATGGTGGTAAATCATCGAAATTCCTCTATGGTGTTGATGATTATGATGCACTTGATACTGTTCCCCATTATCTCGATCGAGAGAAGTTTGCACCTTACTTAGGGTTTCCCCTTTGCAATGTCCCTTCACCGGACAATAGTGCCAGCGATTATGCAAAGTACTTCATGGGGGAGTTTCTAGAGGTTTTCGAGCATTTGGGGGTTAGACCAGAGGTTTACTATTTGCGTGATCTATACCGCTCAGGTCGATTAAATTCCTACATTGATACCTTCCTTAAAAACGCTCATTTGGTCAGAGAAGCCTATCTAGAGGTGAGCAAAGCGCGTCGGCCAGATAACTGGTATCCCTTTCAGATCGCTTGTGAGAATTGCGGCAAGATTGCAACAACGGTGGTGTCAGATTATAACGGGTCAGAAGTTTTCTACACTTGCAAACCTGATGCAACGGATTGGGTTCAAGGTTGTGGTCATTCAGGCTGGGTTTCTCCTTTTAATGGCAATGGTAAATTACCTTGGAAAGTTGAGTGGGTGGCAAAGTGGGATCTATTGGGAATCACCATTGAGCTTGCGGGTAAAGATCACTCCCAGAAAGGAGGATCTAGAGATGTTGCGAATGCAATTTGTCGAAAAGTGCTACGAAAACAGCCACCTTTCCATTCACCCTACGAATTCATTTTGGTCAATGGCACGAAGATGAGTTCATCAAAGGGGGTTGGTTCAAGCGCCAAAGAAATCGCTGAGTTACTTCCTCCTGAGCTACTTCGATTTTTAATGCTACGAACTCAGCCTAAGACGGTTATTAACTTTGCGCCCAATTATGAAACGACAACCAGGCTATTTAGAGACTACGATTCTCTAGCTGATAAGTATCAAGCTTTATCAGCAGATGCCCAGCAAGAATCTGCTTTGCCTGAAGAGTTAATGCCATTGTTTTACTCTCAACTTGATGGAGCAATTAAGCCTTACCATCCTGTTGATCTCAGCACGCTGATTTCTTTACTGCAAGTGCCTCACCTCGATATTCGTCAAGAGATTGAAAAACGTAGTACTCAGCCTTTAAGCGAATATGATTGGCAAATTGCCAATCAAAGGATTTCAGTTGCCCAAAAATGGTTGGCGGACTATGCTGACGAAGAAGAGAAATTGGTTCTTTATCTTGACAGGGTTCCTGAGAAAGTTAGGGACTTGACTCAGGAGCAGGTTGCTTATCTCAGACAGCTAACTCATAGCTTGACAGATGTTAAGGTTTGGGAAGCTGACGAATTGCAAACAACTTTATTTGCAACAGCAAAAGAGTTAGAAATGCAGCAACCCCTTGCATTTAAAGCTGTTTATTTATCGTTCTTAGGTAAAGAGCGTGGGCCAAAAGCTGGAGCTTTGCTGTCATATTTAGAGCGTGATTTTGTGATTGATAGAATAAAAAATGTAGTAGGTTTTCTTGAAAAAATGCCAACGATTTCGAGGTAATTATTGATGTTTAACAGTTTTAGAGAGTACTTACACCAGTTTGCATTATCAGTTGATATTGTAGATCGAGATATTCTTGTAAGTATTCGTTAAATTCTCTGGCAATACTTACACAAATCTCTTAGTTTACAGTTTGCGGAGGAATTACATCCAACACAAGTGAACAATAAACCAGGACAGATCAAATAGGCTATTCCAACGAATTACAGATATTATCGGAATAGCCCTCTGATTGTTAACGGTGATTATAATCCTAGAGAAGATTCTTTTTTCCCTATCACTGCATAGAAGGGATCAGCGACCATAATTCCTAGCATTTGCAGGAAACTGGGGGTAGTAGCAGGACGAACGATCGCCTGTACTTCCCTAAATCCCGCCACCGATTTAAAATAGGATTTCACTAACGCTACCCGGCCTAAATCGCTATTATCGCGCCAAGCAGCGATCGCTTTTTGATAAAACATTCGATTGGAAAAACTGACCACCACCAGACCATTAGGCTTTAAAATGCGATACAGTTCCGCAAAAATCGCCTCTGGATACTGCAAATACTGCACCGACACCGTGATTAACACCGCATCAAAAGAACTATCCCCTAGGGGCAATTTTGGCTGTGCATTGAGATCTTGGACAAAATAACTATGCAAGCGGGGATTTTTGGCTAACTCCTCCCTATTCATCCCGTGACCTTCGATATGCTCGAATTCCATCTCCTCCGGTAAATGGGACACCCAGCTGCTCATCAGGTCTAAAATGCGCGTATTCGGCGATAATATCTCTCGGTAGAGAGCGGTTAATCGATCGATAAAACCCTCATCCACGTGGGTGACAAAGCGGGGAAAAGCATAAAAATCGCTGTCTTTGGTCGGATCGAGTTTAGTTCTTTCTTCGGGTCGAAGCATTTTTGTCAAGTTAATTTATTAGGGGTCGAGAAGGTCGTCACCGACCTCCCCTCCCATTCAGAACCGTGCGTGAGACTTTCACCTCACACGGCTCCTAGTTTGACTGTTCCCTTGTTAAGGATACAGCTTGACTTCTTTTGGTT
>NZ_JADEVX010000262.1:0-4410 GCF_015207925.1 Microcystis sp. LEGE 00066
GTATATACTTCTAATGACAGGTTATAAGCAACAATAGCTAACTCTAAATTTTCTGCCTTTTCCCCTCTGATACGATCACTATAAGCATTGCCCAGATTATTTTGTGTCATTGCCCATTCATAAGGAAAGCTATCACGGGTATATACTTCTAATGACAGGTTATAAGCAACAATAGCTAACTCTAAATTTTCTGCCTTTTCCCCTCTGATGCGATTACTATAAGCATTGCCCAGATTATTTTGTGTCATTGCCCATTCAGAAGGAAAGCTATCACGGGTATATACTTCTAAAGCAGAATTAAAACAATAGATAGCCCTTTCTAAATTATCAGCTTTACTGCCTTGATTCTTGTCAAGATAAACATTACCTAAACTATTTTGAATTTTAGCCCATTTTTGAGAAAAATTTTGCTCAGAATAAACATTCAAAACCTGTTGATAAATTGTTTCTGCTTCCTCATATTTCTTTAATTTCTTATATACATAACCCAAGGTCTCAAGAGTGGCTACTTTTGTCGGTTCTAATGATGTTATTTGATTACTTAAATTCCAAGCTTCTAGCAAAGATTCTTCCGCTTTTTGTAACTCTCCTCTACGGTAATAAGCAACCCCTAATTGCTGTAAAGTTGTTATCATCATAGATATATTTTTTTCTGCTGAATACTCTGCAAATAATCTAGTTAATAGATCAATTCTTGCTTGAGTTTCTGATACTCCATCTCGTTCAAGAACCCGAGCAAAATTCACAAATTGACGATCAATATTTTTTTCTTCTGGTAGAGATTCAAACTTAAAAATACCTGATTTCCAAGCCCAAAAATCAGGGGCAAATCTAGCAAATCTAGTAATAGTATCGTTTGGTAAACAAAATAATATGGGATAAGGAACATCATAAGTAAAAGCGTCTCTAACAAAATTGAGATTTTGTAAAATAGGGGGATAATCCTTAAATCCGATAGAATTTTCTAATCCTTTGATAATTAACACTTGCTTTTTATCTTCTAAAGGGGGATTTTTAGATAAATAGTTTAAAATTTCATCTAATAAAAAACGCACCTGAGAATCATCTATATTTAAAACAATAAATTGTATATTTTGACATTGAGAATTATTCATTAAACTCTCAACTATCCAGTTAGCTTCCTCATTGCGGTTAACTTCAACAAAGCCAATAGTTAATCCTTCGGCAAAATCAATAAAAGTTAGTAACTCAGCTAATCTCTGCTGATTTTTTACTAAAAATAAACGATGATTAGAAATAGAGAAAGATTTAGTTTCTAACATTTTTTAATCTCTTCGGGTCTAATTCCCCGCCGCTCGCGGCGTACAATAGAAAAATGAGTGAATACATCCATAAGAGCCATAATGTAAGTGTTTTGCTATATCATTTAGTGTTCCCAGCCAAATATCGTAAAGCCGTTTTCGACGAACAGGTAGATAGCTTGTTGAAAGAAGTCTGTCTAGAGATGGAAAAACGATACGAGATAAAGTTTGTAGAAATTGGAGTGGATAAAGATCATGTGCATTTTCTGGTGCAATCAGTACCGACCTATAGTGTGACAAGGATAGTGACAATGATTAAAAGTATAACGGCGAGAGAAATTTTCAAAAAGTGTCCTCAAGTGAAAAAGCAGTTGTGGGGAGGAGAGTTTTGGAGTGATGGATATTACGCAAGTACGGTAGGAAAGCATGGGGATGAAGGTATGATAGCGAGATATGTAAAAGAACAAGATAAAGAATACCTGCAGCTACACCAAAATCTACAATTGAGTCTATTTTGATTCTGATACCCCGTCCGCTTGCGGCGGGGTAGTTCATTACCTTTTTAAAAGCTTGAATAGATTCAACAACTGGATTGATATAGTTCCATCTATCATTACCATTATATTCTAAGGCAGAAGTATTAAATAACATAAGTTGTCCAATTTGATTGTTATTAATTTCCTTGTTTAAATAGACATTTACTAAATGAGTATAATGCTCATCAGGAATGACTCTTTCAAAATCAAATTGTACTTGTTTAATGGCAGTTTGTACGTCTTCACTATCAATTTTAGAGCCGCCTTTTGCATTTGCTGAAGTAATAGCAGTTCTCATCATTTGCATTAGTTGTCTAACATGACCGCCACTAGCTTTGGCTAAACTTAATAAATCATCGTAATTAGCAAAAATATCCTGAACATTAACCCTAACTTCAATTAATTTAGCAACAGCTTTTAAGGCTTCTTCTTGATAGTCTAAATCGGGCTTATTTCTTTGTAAATTGTAGATATTGATCATCGGGACAATATTAGAGTTATCGAAAAAATTATTGACTTTTTTAGCTGAATAGATTGTAGAAATTGGCACAGTATAAATAATATTGCATCCCAAGGCTTGTAACTGTGCTGCATAATCGAAAAATAAATGATCGCCTACTTCTGGTGTTACTCGATCTAAATTGTCGAATATTACTAAAAATCCTTGATATTGAGGAAATTTTTGCTGTAATTTTCTAAACCCATCATCTAGTAAAAAATTTACATCAGCTTGTAAGCGAGAAATATCTTGTTCTAAGGTTTGACGAATTGTTTTTTTACGTTTATCAGACCCTTTAATTTGTGCTAATAATTTCACTAATAATTTAGCTACAAAAGGAATAGGAAAGGGAGAGGAACTAACATCTAAAGTTCCCGACATACTCACAGACTTCTCAACGGTTTCCTCTGTTTCTTCTGTGATATCTTTAAACCAAGCTTCAAAATTACTCAGAAGTTCATCATCAAACTTAATTCCTCGTTGTCTGAGTTCATATTCAATTTGCTTAATTAATACTAAATATAAGTCTATATAACGCGCATCTTCAATGTCAATTTCCCGATCAGCTTCTAAATAAACAATAAAATATTTTTCTTGCCATCTTTCCTGAATTCGCCTTAATTCTGTGCTTTTTCCACAGCCACGATGACCTGTAAATAAAATTGTTGTAAATTTTTCAGGTTCTTGAAATTCAAGAATTGTATCAACTTGACCTATAGCTTTGGTATTGCGAACTTTTGATAAATCAACATAATATCGTTTCATAGCTTCACCCCTTAGAGGATCAAGATTACAAACTCGGTAAGCTTCTTTGAGATTTTTGGCAAGATTAGTTTTGGTCATAGTCATTGAACAATATTATCTGAATAATCATAATTAATTATATTATAGCTTTTCAAAAAATACAATCTCCCTAAATCCAGTATCAGGGGGAACGCATCTTATTTTTGAAAGGTAGGCTGGATAAGGGTTTTCGAGATCATGGTTGATTTTTTCTGAAACGCTGAAAGTCTTATTAGATAAGGAATCTAGAATTTAGATGCGTTTGCCCTAAATCCAGTATTGACCAGTCGAAGGGTGAGAAACTGCCTCAACTGTTGCGCCATATTCCGTAACCAAGCAGCAGGATTATTATTTCCTTGTTGTTCTAACCATGTTGCATAGTTTTCCATCACCTGCAAAAATTCGGGATCAATCAATTCCTGATTTGCTTGCAGAATATTATTGAGTTCCTCATCATCAGTACAAGCGAGCAACTGTTCTATTAAATTAACATAAGCTTGGGCGCGTTGTTCATTCATTGTCTGTACTGTGATTAGAATGATTGAATGAGGGACTATGATTAGGTTTAAGATTGGTGTCTGAGACAATTATAGTCAATTAAATAATTACATTAATCATAGTTTAGATATTATTATTGTAAGTAATAATATGGTGCAATATCTGAGTTAAATCCCTGTTGCGATAAATGCTGTCCAATAATAGGGATTGGCAAAGGGATAGGGTTCACGTTTAACCGCAGCTTCTAATAAGTCTTGGAATTTTCTTCTATCCCGTTTACTCTCAAAGACTCGATCAAGTAATTGCTGGAATTTTTGACTATTTTTAATTCTGGCTAATTTTTTACTATTCAATGTTCTTAACCAAGTTTGAGTATGATTTAAAACAATGGCAATACTCCCTTGATCTTGGATAGAAATCTGTTTAAGATCGTGATAAAATTTAGTCATAAATAAGGTTGTTGCTAGGGGATCTACTGTCCAAAGGGTACTAACTACACTAGAACTACCTGCAAATAGAAACCCACTCGGTAAACCCACATATTCATCACTAATACTATCGGCTTTACTTTCGATTATACCACTTTCACAAGCAGAAAAAGTGACTAAACGGCATTCTCTTAAATCAAATTTCTCAAATACTTCTGCCAAAGTTAGGTTAGCTGATTCTCCTAAGTTACTATCTGGATCTGCTAACATTAAAGCGGAATCTCTAGGGGATTCATTATCAAATTTACCATGACAGGAAAAGTGAAGACAATGGGATGCTTGTAATTCTTGACGACGGTTTTCTAGGGTTTGTTTTGATGCTTCTGATTCACCAATAATAATAG
>NZ_JADEVX010000263.1:0-4404 GCF_015207925.1 Microcystis sp. LEGE 00066
TCCTGTAAATATCGGAATCGTCGTCGAAGATATAGTTTAAGAGTTAACTTGTTGGCGGCTATTTATAACTGTGAGTTAGGGATAGGTATAGCAGCTTCTTAAAAGTTGCCTAAAGATTAATCAAGTCAAGGAGAATTTATTCTCAATTTTTATAATTGAGATAGTTTGTGCCGCTTAAATAAAGAGGTTTTGATAACCAAATTAAAGCAGCTCTAAAGAGTTTTGAGTTAAAAGTTAAACTTCAAGTTTTCATTCAGGACAAATGTACTGATCAACTAATTTTTTTGGGAAAATTAGTTGACCCATTATTATAACATATAATTAATTTGCAAGAGTTCTAGTATAGGCTACTTATAAGCATAGGCACTCATGCAAGAGGCAAGAGGCAAAAGGGGGAATAGATAATCAGTCTTTAGTAACTGGATTTAGTATCAGCTTTTAATATAGCGTTTTTCAGTCTGCTGAGGTACAAAAGTTATGGGTTTTAGGCAAAAGGCAAGAGGCAAAAGGGAAGAAAAACAAGTGTACCTCACTAGCTTAGGAAACGCTATAACTAGATTTAGTATAAGGCCTTTTTGAGTTGTAAATTAAAAGCTACCAACTCCAGTCCACAAAAGGGTTCTATCCAGCGATCAAAGTTTTGCTGATCTGCTAAAATTTTGATTGATGATAGCAGTTTAGTTTTGATACCTTGACATTTAATCGTGGGAACAATGACGGTTGTTTTCATTAACAACTAATAGATAATTAAATGAATACACCGGGGTAAATATTGAAAATCTCTCCTAAAATTTTACCTTGAGCTTTACTAATTGATCGCTTGCCATTAACAATTTCTGAAACCACACCCTTAGAACCAATTTTACCAACTAAATCAGCTTGTTTCCTGTTGTTAGCTGACATTAAGTGTAATAATACTTCCTGGGGTGAAGCTGGTTCGGGTTGAGGTTGTTTGGCATCAAAATCCTTAATAATTGTCGCCATTAATTTAACCATCGCGGTTTCTTCTGGTAGTCGATCCTGTTTACTAATTAGATTAAGGAGAAGATGACGCGCTTGCTCATATTCTTCTTCATTTTCAATAATCTTGGGTTGAAATTTAGTCAACAGTTGATTATAAATATTGTCATCAAGTGCTAGGGTCATTTTTCTTTCGGTTAGACTGAACTTTTTGGGTGTGTTACTACTTAACTTAAACCAGCGATTTTAACCAACTGTACCAAGCATCTAAACCTTCTCCTGTGGTAGCGGAAACTTGAAAAACTTTCAGATTGGGATTAACCTGATAGGCGTAATCTAAACAGCGATCGAGGTTAAAATTAACATAGGGCAGTAGGTCTATTTTTGTCAAGATCATGACTTGAGAAGCGTGGAACATATAGGGATATTTAATCGGTTTATCTTCCCCTTCGGTGACGGAAAGAATGACGACTTTGGCATTTTCTCCTAAATCAAATAAAGCAGGACAAACTAGATTACCAACATTTTCGATCATGACTAAAGAATTCATCGGTGGATCGAGTTCGATTAATCCTCTCTCTACCATTGATGCTTCTAAATGACAACCTGTTCCAGTGTTAATTTGGATAACCTGACAACCGGTTTCACTAATTTTTTGAGCATCATTAGCTGTAGCTTGATCTCCCTCAATCACACTGATAGGAATAGCGGTTTTTAAATCGGCAATTGTGCGAGTTAACAGGGTAGTTTTTCCCGAACCGGGGGAAGAAACCAAATTAAGAGCAACAGTTTTTCTACCCTTCAACCAACCGCGATTTTGTGCCGCTAATAGATTATTTTTTGCCAGCAGATTTTGCTCAACTTGGACAATGTTACCATGAATTTGAGCGTGAATTTCTGCGGGATGATGGGGATGCTCATGATCGTGAGCGTGAGCATGATCGTGAGCGTGAGCGTGAGCATGATCGTGAGCATGATGGCTATGACTAATAACAGTACCATCGGCTAAAATATGTTCATGGGTTCCAGTTTGCGGATTAGTTACCGTTACTTCCGAGTTATCAGAACAACCACAGGTTACACACATAAGGATTCTGTCTCCAACGATTTAAGATTTAATTCTTGACCCTGTAAAATGATTATATTGCGACTACCACATTGATCGCAGATTCCGTAGGGATATTCTAGTTCTAGCTCATTTCCGCAATCTTGGCACTGTCCTAAACCAGAAATTTCCAGAATCTCTAACATTGCCCCCTCTATATTAGTACCTTGACAACAGGTATCAAAACAGAAAGTGATCGATTCTGGCATAATTGCCGTTAGTTTACCAATTTCTAACACCACGCGCTTAACTTTCATTCCTCGGGAATGTTCTAAGGCAAGTTCGATAATATTTTGGGTGATTCCTAGTTCGTGCATTTTCAGTTATCAGTTATCAGTTATCAGTTATCAGTTATCAAGTATCAGTGATCAGTTATCAGGGAAATTTCTACTAAAACCCCAAAACCCCAACTATCTGTTTTTTTACCTTTCACTTTTTCCTTTAAAACTGTCTCCTGTCTAATTAACATATTCTCGGTAATTGTTCACCTACTAACATATCGAGAATTCTGTTAGTGCCGAAAGGGGTTTTTAAATAAACTAAATTGGGAGGAGAAGCGACGACTTCCCCGATAGAAGCGGCATTTTTACCGTCAGGATGGGAACGCATCACTGCTAAAACGCGATTTTCCGCCTCCGGAGGGACGACAAGGACTAATTTACCCTCGTTTGCCAGATAAAGCGGTTCTAAGCCCAATAATTCGCACATTCCTCGCACTTCTTCCCGGATGGGGATCGCCGTTTCCTGCACCTGTATTCCCACCCCTGAACTTTGGGCAAATTCGTTTAAAACCGTGGCTAATCCGCCTCTAGTGGCATCCCGCATTGCTTTAACTTGCGGGCAAACGGCCAGAATTGCAGAAATTAAAGAATTCAGGGCTTGACAATCGCTTTCGATTGTGCATTGTAGGTCTAATTCGCCCCTGGCAATCAGAATGGCGGCACCGTGATCCCCCAGAAAACCGTTCAGCAAAATGCGATCGCCAACTTGTAAATTATTCGCCCCGGAATTGATTCCGGCTGGAATTACTCCCACTCCAGAGGTGTTAATAAATATTTGATCTGCTTGTCCCCTGGAAACGACTTTTGTATCACCGGTGACGATTTTTACCGCTGCTTTTTCGGCGGCTATTTTCATGTTGGTAACGATGGTTTTTAGGGTGTCGATAGATAAACCTTCTTCGAGGATAAAACTACAACTGAGATAGAGAGGAATTGCCCCACCGACAGCCAAATCATTAACGGTTCCATTGACTGCTAAACTGCCAATATCACCCCCCGGAAAGAATAGGGGAGAAACCACATAGGAATCGGTGGTAAATGCCAAGCGATCGCCTATTTTAGCCAAATCTTTAATTTCAAATCGGGCTTGATCTTCAAGGGTTGCCAGTAGGTTATTATCAAAATTATTAACAAATATCTCATTAATTAAATCCCGCATTGCGCTGCCACCACTGCCATGGGAGAGAGTGATATTTGTGTCGGTAATTTTTGTTTTTTTTAATTTTAAAGAAGCTGAAGGAGTGCTAGTCATAGGTGAGGTAGGAAGTTTTCATTTTGGCGAGTCGCTGGTCGATAGCAAATTAGGTTACACTTTATCTTGATCGGAAACGGTGTCATAGCCTACTGCTAGATTAGCTTAATGGGTTTCTGGTATTTCTCGCACTTTTTCTACAGTTAAGTCCAAGGTTTGAGCAATTTGTTCTACCGTTAAACCTAAAGCCAATAAACGCGGCACAGATTCTAGTTTACCTTCCAATTTACCTTCCAGTTTACCTTCTTCTCGAACGTCTTGAAAATAACGGGTTTGTTTCAGTTCATCTAAACTAAACATGGCTTGTATCTCCCGGCGACTTAGACGTGGTAATTTAGGCTCTTCCGAACTTGTCATGTAAAATTAAAGAAAAAACAGACAATTATTGCTGATCAATAAAACAATAATTCATCTTTAAAAGCTGACTATGCTTGCAATACAGCAATTTATTGTTTAAAATATAGACAGCCAAGACCAGCAATTTTAGACACAAACTATACTTATGCCATCAAATCCACAATTAAAGTTAATGACCGAGCTACTTCACCTAGAAGGAGTTGTCGTTACCAATTATCAAATTATTACCGATATAGGAATTGTTTTACATTTAGAAAATATGTCAAGAGAAAGCCAGTGCATTCATTGTGGAAGTAAAACGGAAAAAGTTCATCAAAACAATGAATTAACAATCCGAGATTTACCCTTTGGAGAACAGGCATTATATCTGAGAATCAATCGTCGTCAGATGAGATGCGAGAAATGTGGGAAAAAATTCACAGAAGAACTAAATTATTTGCCGAAGAAAA
>NZ_JADEVX010000264.1:0-4388 GCF_015207925.1 Microcystis sp. LEGE 00066
AGAGGGAATGCTATCCATCTCGGAATGGTTGGCAAAATCCTCCAGTGTTTTTACTAAGAGTTGTCAAACAATCCGAAACTGGTTTGGAGAAATAATTAGTTATTTCGAGCGAAGGACAACGAATGGGGTGGTCGAGGGAATCAACAATAAACTTAAACTAATAAAAAGAAGAGGCTATGGCTTTAGAAACTTTCGGAATTTTTGGGTTAGAAGTATGTTATCTTGGCATCTTGTCTGTTGATTTAGCATAAAGAGTAACGAAGAGCCAGAATTTATCGCTCATCGACTTTTTAAATCAGTTGAAGAATTAGAATCTCTTTTACATCAACTTTATAAATGAAGGAGGTCTAATTATTAAGTGGGATCGCAAGTTGAAAAACAAGGGTAATTCTGTTAACGCAATTTAAATTACGAACAGCTTACTGCACACTTAAAACTCAAATCTGATAACTGATAACTGATAACTGATAACTGATAACTGTCTTACTCGGCTTTTACCAAACTCTGAGAGCGAATACAGGCCTGTTCCCAGCGACAATCGGGATTAACTTCCACTGGTTTGAGTCGCGCCCAGATTTCGCCTTGATCATCGGCATAAAAACTATCGATAATAGCAGGAATACGAGTACCAAAAGGTTCAGTAATCAGGACAGAATCGGTCAGATTAAATACTTCGCCATTAGCTCCCGTCGCTTTTTCGATTACGGGAATTTCTGCTTTGGGAATCGGTTTTCGGAATGGAGGAGCCGAATCGAAACGGGGACGGAGAGGAGATTTTATCTCGCTACTGACTGATTTTACCGTTTCTGCGGCTGGTTTTTCCTCAATTATTTCTGGAGGGGTTTCCGGGGGTTTGGGGGGTACTGCGGCTCTAGAACCCTTTTTAATAATTTGTAGAGGTTGTAGGGGAGGAGTGGTTTTAATTGGCTCTTCGGGAGGTTCAGGGGTGCTAGGGGTTTTCTTCGGGGGACGTGGCATGATACGACAAGGAAAATAAAAACTATAGGATTATTGAAGCATATCGAGCCGCTAACCCGCTCGACCAGTGCTTGTGTCAATTTTGCTGTGGCTAATTCTTCCCTGGATCCGGGCCAGATATCCCGCACTATAGCTATCTAGGAATTAGTCGATTCCCCTCTCCTCTCCAACTTATTGAAAAAACTTCTCATTAAGTATTGACAAAAATTCCTAATAAGCTTATAGTTATTTATAGTGTTCTCCTCTTAAGGATCGGCAGTGGAACCGCGCGGCAGTCTCTAACAATGCGGTTCCCATTTTTTTTTGGAACGATAGAAGGCTTTTAACGTCTCTAAACTTCTAGGTTTCCTCATCCTTTGGCTTTTATGAACGATAATTCCGACCTGTACCTCGATCATCTCACCCATGCGGATACTGTCATCACTGCTGAAATTGTCGAGCATGAGAGTCAATCAACAGATGAGACAGATTGGGCAGCTCTATCCTCTCATTTACGTCAACAAAATCAAGAATTACAAGCGGAGATCTGGCGACGGGAGCAAGCTCTGGCGGAACTGCGATCGCGGTTAGCCGAGCAACATCGTCGCTGGCAAAGTTGCGATACCCTAATCCAGCAGCAAAACGAGGAACTGCAATACGAAAAGCAACAATTACAGCGAGCTTTAGGAGAAATCGAACAGTATCGTCAAGCGGAACAACGGCAACCGATGATTATTGCCAATTTGACCGCAGAATTGACCCGCACGCGCCAACAATTAGCCCGTTTAGAGCGAGAATGTGCCTTAATTCAGGAAAGTTATCAGGAAAAAAGCCAAAAACTGTGCAACTATGACCAGCAATTGCAGGAATTACGCACCCGTCTCCAACGTCAGCAACGCTACACCCTCCAGTATAAAGCGGCCTTGGCCCAGTATTTCCAGCGCGGTAGCGATCGCAATTCTCCCCCAGATTTAGCCATTGTTGACAAGGCAGCTGCGATCGAGCCTTGGTCTCAGACAGAGAATCAAGAAAACGATGAAGTGGCTCCCATCGATGATTTTGTAGCGGAATTAGAGACTATTGAGCCAGTAGAATCCTTAAATAAGAAAGACAGGGATTGGCCCGCACCTATCATCTCTCCTTCCCCGAAATATTCCTCTTTTCGGGTTGATTTGCCCACTTTTATCAAATATCGCCAAGAAAAAGATAATTCTTGAACAACAGAAAGAGAGCCGGCGACTGTCCATGTTTCGTCTCGGCTCTCTATTCTGGTTCGCTCCTCACACTAATTAAAATCTATCATAAGCTGATGGTTTTGTCCACTAAATTTATAAAAGTTAATATTTTTATAGTTCCGTCATCGGCAGCAGTTGCCATTTTTGACGGAGAAGACGGTTAAGTAGTTTTTGACTGACGCTAATCAGGATTAATCTCGATCGCTGAATTGGGGCTGATTCTCCGATAATGCGACAGTTACGCTCAAAATTGAGCATCGCTTCGCACAAATTCGCAGTTAGGGGATAGAGTTTCTGGCCTTCCCAACAATCGCAAACGGTTAAAATTTGCAGGATTAAGGCTATTTCGGCGGGATGATGCCAGGATAATAGTTCTGACTCGGTTAATCTAATTTTTTCCCGATTGAGCAGTTGTAACAAACTAGAATAGCGAGCGTGGGTATATTGAAATAAAAAGAAAAATTCTCCTTCGGGATGGAGAGGAAGCTGATCGGAGAAAAATTTATCAATTGAATCGTTTAGTTTCAGTAACCAAAAGGACAAAAATTGCTGATCTAATAATAATTCTAGCCATCCTTCCCTAAGCTGAATTTGTGGAAAAAGGGCGATTAAATGGTTAAATATGGTTTGACATTGAGCGGGAGTAAAATAATAAAACAGAGGTGAACGATAGAGGATACTATCAGTTTTTAGGCAACGATAGAAAGTTAATTTATGGTTGTTTTCTGGAAAAAGATTAATTAATTGTTGTTTTAAACAATGCTCGATCGAGGGATGATTGCAGATAAAATTCATACTCAGAAGGGTAAACGTAGTTGCGTGCGCCCAAAACGTCCTCTAGATATTTCCACCAAATTGAGATGCACCCAAATTATCCCTATTCTTCTTCCTTCCACATAAACACCAGAAGAGCCGGTTTTCGGCTATTGTACTAGATATCTATGGGGGAAATCCAGATATATTCTAGAACGTGAGGTGTGGAAACTGAGGCGATTGCCCCTAAAAATGCCAGGTTTTTGAATGTGGACTCGTTGAACCAAGAATCCCGAAGCGCTGGGGTGGGAGTATCAATCGGATTCTCTCAGGAAACCCGCTTTCTAAATTGCAGTAAGATTGAGGGCATAGTATGGCAATTTCGTAGGCGATGAAGGCAGCAGCAGTTATTGAGCAGTACAAAAACGGGCGACGGGATTTCCGGGGGGAATCCTTGCGAGGTGGTAACTTTCGCAGTGCGGACTTAGCGGGGGCGGATTTCAGTGGTTGTGATATACGCGGGGCAAATTTTAGTCGGGCGAATTTGACGGGAGTGAAGTTTGCGGGGGCGAAGGCGGGATTGCCGAAGCGGTGGCTGCTGTTTTTGCTGGGGTTGGCTTTGGTGTTAATTGTGATTTCGAGTTTTTTCTCCGCCTTCGTCGGTTATATGGTGAGCTTAATTTTTTATTCCAATCCAGAAAACCAAGTTACTGGTTGGTTCACCTTAATTTTTCTCATCTCCACTTTCCACATCGCTTGGCGCAAAAATATTTTGACCGTAGCAGGAGCCTTCGCCTCAGTCGGAGTCTTCGCCTCAGTCGGAGTCTTCCTCGGAGTCAAAGTCGGAATTGTAGCCGTAGGCTTAGCCGGAGTCGGAGCCGAAACCGGAGCCCTAGCCGTAGCCCTAGCCGTAGCCCTAGCCGTAGCCGTAGCCCTAGCCGTAGCCTTCGCCGGAGCCGGAGCCGGAGCCGGAGCCCTAGCCCTAGCCGGAACCCTAGCCGGAGCCCTAGCCGAAGCCGTAGTCGTAGCCGTAGCCTTGACATTATTTTACTGTTGGCTCGGTTGGCTGACCCTTAAACAGGAAAGCCGCGATACTTGGTTGCGTAAAATTGTGATAGCCTTTGCTGCTATTGGTGGCACATCCTTTTTTCAAGCCAATTTAACCGCAACAGATTTGGCTCTTCGTTACTCTTTATGCTAAATCAACAGACAAGATGCCAAGATAACATACTTCTAACCCAAAAATTCCGAAAGTTTCTAAAGCCATAGCCTCTTCTTTTTATTAGTTTAAGTTTATTGTTGATTCCCTCGACCACCCCATTCGTTGTCCTTCGCTCGAAATAACTAATTATTTCTCCAAACCAGTTTCGGATTGTTTGACAACTCTTAGTAAAAACACTGGAGGATTTTGCCAACCATTCCGAGATGGATAGCATTCCCTCT
>NZ_JADEVX010000040.1:0-29015 GCF_015207925.1 Microcystis sp. LEGE 00066
CACCCCAACACCCCAACACCCAATGAAACTAACCCATCTATTCAAAAAAACGCCCCTATCTTGGTTACAGGTGACGCGAGAGAAAACCCGTTTGATTGTGGCTATTGCTGGGATTGCTTTTGCTGACTTCCTAATTTTTACACAGTTGGGGTTTCGGGATGCCTTGTTTGATGCTTCCGTTAAACCCCATTATGTCCTCGATGCGGATTTAGTCCTGATTAATCCCCAATTTGATACCCTCTTTGCGGTGAAAAGTTTCTCACGCGATCGCTTGTACCAAGCTAAAAGAGTCGAGGGCATTCAATCTATAGCCCCAGTTTATATTGCTTCTGCCCAGTGGCGCAATCCCGAAACTGCCCTAGAAAGAACTACTTTAGTCTTTGGTTTTGATCCCAGTCAACGGGTTTTTACCCTCCCGGAAGTTAATCAAAAATCCAGTGATCTGAAGATGTTAAATCGCGTCTTGTACGATCAAGCAGGAAGACCAGAATTCGGTCCAATTGCCGATTTACTCCAGAAAAACCCCGATTTGACAGTTCAGTTAAATAGAAAAGAGGTACAGGTGGCGGGAATTTTTACCCTTGGTGCCTCCTTTGCTGCCGATGGTAACGTCATTAGCAGTGATTCTACCTTTTTAAGGCTCTTTCCCGAACGTCAACCCCACGAAATCGATCTAGGACTGGTGAAACTGCAACCGGGGGCAAATATCGAGGCAGTAAAAGCCAATTTACAGGCACTTTTCCCGAAAAATGAAGTAATAGTCCTTACTTTAAAAGAATTTGCTGAAAGGGAAAAAACCTATTGGGCAAATGGTACAGCCATTGGTTTTATCTTTGGTTTAGGTACAGTAGTCGGTTTTATCGTCGGTATCGTCATTGTCTATCAAATTCTCTATTCCGATGTCACCGATCACTTACCCGAATACGCTACCCTAAAAGCTATGGGTTACGGTGATTGGTATTTAGTCGGGGTTTTGATGCAAGAGGCTTTATTACTAGCGGTTTTGGGGTATATACCCGGGTTTATCGTCTCTCTCGGTGTTTATAATCTCGCTTCCTCCGCTACACTTCTACCCATAGTGATGACTACCGCTAGGGCGATCGAAGTTTTAATCCTGACAGTTATCATGTGTATTGCCTCTGGAATTGTCGCTATGGGCAAATTAAGGACAGCAGATCCAGCCGATATTTTCTAAGCTATCAAGGGTGAAATAATGCTGATTTTTCAAAAAGAGCGAGAATTAGGGGATTTTAGCCCTAATGAACCCGTAATTGCCATTAAAGGCTTAAATCACTATTTTGGCACGGGGGAATTAAAAAAACAGGTTTTATACGATATCGCTCTGGAAATTAAAGCGGGGGAAGTAGTGATTATGACTGGTCCTTCGGGATCGGGGAAAACTACTTTATTGAGTTTAATGGGAGGTTTGCGATCGGCACAAGCGGGCAGTTTAAAAATTCTCGGCCAAGAAATGTTAGGAATTGGTAAGGGCAAAATGCTGAAAATTCGCCGTCAAATTGGCTATATTTTTCAAGCACATAATTTACTAAAATTCCTGACAGCGAAACAAAACGTTAGGATGTCTTTGGAACTGCACGAGGAGTTTTTAGAACAAGATCTCAATCAAAAAGCCACGGCAATTTTGGAATCGGTGGGTTTAGGGGACCGCGTTGATTACTATCCCCACGATCTATCAGGGGGACAAAAACAACGGGTTGCGATCGCTCGCGCCCTCGTCAGTCATCCCAAATTAGTCCTCGCTGATGAACCGACCGCAGCCTTAGATAAACAATCTGGGCGCGATGTGGTGGAAATCATGCAGAAATTGGCAAAAGAACAAGGTTGCACGATTTTACTCGTCACCCACGATAACCGGATTCTCGACATCGCCGATCGCATTGTCAATATGGAGGATGGTCGTTTAAGCGATTAACTGCCCAAAAATTACTTGCCAAAAATCGGACCTTCATGTTAGACTAAAATAATGTCATCTTGGAGAGGTGGCAGAGTGGTCGAATGCGGCAGATTGCTAATCTGTTGTACGAATCGTAAGACCGTACCGAGGGTTCGAATCCCTCCCTCTCCGTCTTCTTTCGGTATTTTCGATGACTGCTCGCCAAGATTATTTCTGCTCCGTATATGGTCCGGTTGCCTCTTGGCGTTTCGGCAGTTCCCTGGGCATCGATCCGATTGGTTTAGTTTCCACCTGTTCCTTTAACTGTGCCTACTGTCAGTTAGGAGAAATTGAGCAAAAAACCGAGCAACGAAAAATTTTTATCACCAGCGAACAAATTAGCAGGGATTTAAGTGCCTTTGCCCCCTGGGACGTGGATATAGTCACTCTCAGTGGTAGCGGGGAACCCACCCTCGCCCTCAATTTAGGGGAAATACTGGCCACCGTCAAGGAAATAACCGAGCGGCCGGTGGCGGTCTTAACCAATAGTACCCTCTTGGGAGATGCCCAAGTGCGTCAAGACTTGAGCAAAGCTGATATCGTCGCCGCTAAAATCGATGCTGTTTCCGAGGCCCAATGGCGACGGGTTAACCGTCCGGTCCCCGGCCTTGATTGGCAGGGTCTTTGGTGGGGATTAAGACAATTTCGCCAAGAATGGTCGGGAAAACTAGCAATTCAAACCATGCTACTGGCCTCTTGGTCGCCCCAAGATCAAGACCGATACATCGATTTGATGCAACAGCTACAACCGGATGAAATTCAACTTAACACCCCGACCCGTCCCCGGGCCAGACAAAGACAATTAGAAACCCGGGGTAATAATCCCCTCAGCGCGGGCGACGGAAGGCAAATTCTCAAACCCGTCAACGCTGAAATATTGGCAATTTGGGCGGAAAAAATCGCAACGGCCACGGGAATTACCGTGCGCTGTGTGCCGCTTACCGCCACAGGTCTCTAGGGCTTCGGCCGAGGTTTTTCTTCTTTGGGTTTGATATTACTGGACTTCCCCCGTATAAACATACTAGCTATGGCTAAAAGTCTTACAGAGCCTGAGTTAAAGCAATAGAATACTAATGAACTACTGGACACAAAATCCTGAAGTTCTTACGCAGATAGGGTTTGAGGCAAAAATTTTCAAATTTGACCTTTACACCATTATAGCTTGTTTTGGGGCAGAAAACCAGCAAAAACATGGCTACAGAGCGAATCCCTTACTCTAGAGATTAATGACACCATCTGTTAAAATCAGGTTAGCGATCACTATACAGCCAACTCTACGGAATCGCTCTACTCCAGATACAGTCAACGGTACAGCCATTTTCAAGTAAAAAATGTACCCAGTAGCCTCTTTTCAATTTTTTCTTAGAAGCGACCTGCAGTAAGGGTTTTGTTAATTTTTTAGTATTTATGTATGGGGGAAGTCCAGATATTAAAATAGGCCTCCATTACCTGACGTACCATAGGTGCGGCCACTTTACCACCACCACCGCCGGAATGTTCCACAAAGGCGACCACGACAATTTCGGGCTTATCAAAAGGTTTACCCTGAGCTACGTCGAAGGGGGCGAAAGCTCCAAACCAAGCGTGGGACTTGCCCGGAGGTGCTTCTGCTGTGCCGCTTTTGCCCGCTACAGGCGGTAAAGCGGGGTCTGATAGGGCCCGACCCGTTCCTTCCGCTACCACGGCTCTCAGGGACTTTCTCAGGGTGTCTAGGGTGCTAGGTTTCATGTTCAAAGACTTTCGCCATTCCTTAACATCCCGGGCATCCTGTAAAAGGTGCGGTTTCACCAAAAAACCGCCGTTAGCGGGGACAGCAAACATCACAGCTACCTGTAGGGGAGTCGCCAGGGTAAATCCTTGACCGATCGACATATTAATCGTATCGCCTACGGACCAATCCCAGTTTTTAAAATTACGCAGTTTCCAATCGCGATCGGCAATTAACCCCGGGGTTTCTTCCGCTAATTCTATCCCAGTTTTCTGACCGAAACCGTAGCGCCGGGCCATGGCAATTAAAGCCGGTCCCCCCACCCCGCGACCAATTTGACCGTGAAAAGTGTTACTACTCATGGCCATGGCCCGGACAAAACCGATCGGACCAAAACCGGCGTGATTCCATTCCCCGAAAGCTGTCCCCCCCACATAAAGAGCGGCAAAGGTATTTAAGACCGTATTAGGGGGAAATTTCCCCGATTCCATGCCAGCAGTGGCAGTGACGACTTTAAAGGTGGAAGCGGGGGGGAATCCTTGGAGAGCGCGGTTAACAAACGGGTTGCCCTCCGCTTGTAGTTTTTTCCAGGTGGCGGTGGTAATTGGGGCCGAGAAAACATTGGGATCGAAACTAGGATAACTGACCATGGCCCGCACAGAACCATCCCGGGGATCGATCGCCACGATCGCACCTTTGCGTTTTCCTAAAGCGGCCTCGGCGGCTTTTTGGAGTTTTAAATCTATTGTCAGGGTGACATCTTGCCCCGGTTTAGCAATTTTTTGGCCGAGAATTTGGATTACTTGTCCCGATCCGTTGACCTCTAACTGCATTCCCCCCCATTCTCCCCGCAATTTTGACTCGTAGGCGGCTTCTACACCCATTTTACCGACGACATCTCCCAATCGGTAGCCCTGGGGTCTTTTGGCTTTATATTCCTCTGGGGTTAGTTCCCCAGTATAACCGAGAATATGCGCCCCGATTTTACCATTGGGGTAGTAGCGCACTGATTCCACGTCCACTTCAATGCCGGTTAATTCGTCTTTGTATTCCTCTAGGGCGATAATTTGGGCCGGAGTTAAACCCCTAGCGATGCGGATCAGGGTGGAGGGGTTTTCGTCCGCTTCGTTAATGCGTTTTTCTAGGTCGCTTTTGGGAATGGCTAAAATACTGGCTAAACGGTCAAGATTGAGTTTTTGGGCGGGATTACGCTGGGATTTGGGCCAAATATAGGCCGCATGGGTTAAGCGGGCTGTAGCCAAAACTTTGCCATTGCGATCAAATAAGTTGCCCCGGACCGGAGGTTTAGGAAGAATGCGAATCCGGTTATTTTCTGCCCTTTCTCGGTTAATTTGTCCTTGCTGCAGTTGTAAATAGGCCAATCGTGAGCCAACTCCTCCTAACAGGACAAGGCTAATTAAGCCCATAATTAGCCATGACTGACGCTGACGACCGACTAGACGCTCTTTATCTTTGATTTTATTCTGTAATTTATTTGGTGCTGGCCGCGTCGGCGAGGTGAGCGTTTTTTTCGGTTTCAGTTTGACTTTAGTTTTTGATAGGAGTCCGCTATTACGCATTTGTTTAAAGTTAAAAATTTAAAAGTTATTAGGGCAGTTATCAGTTATTAGTCATCAGTTATCAGTTATCAGATTTGAGTTCTAAGTGAGCAGTATTAAATAGTAGTCTGCCACTGTCTTTTCACTGATTACTGATTACTGTTTACTGTTCACTGAAAAAGACGCAATACTAGGTGATTTAGCTCCTCTGTTTACTAAAGTTCAGGGTATCTGCAATATATCTTAACAAAATAAGTGTAAATACTGGGAGTGGAAGGAATCACTCCAGATACAGAGGACACAAAGATTGATCGCTTCTATAGTAAGTTAAAGAGAGCGAGGAAACTGGCGCATACATATAGTTAAGAGTTTGTCAAGTGTTTCTTAACTATATGTAACATTATCCCTGTTCAAAATGTAATCACACTGCGGATAGAATCTCCTTGTCGCATCAGGTCAAAAGCCTCGTTAATTCTTGCCAGAGGTAGAACATGGGTGATTAAATCATCAATATTAATCTTGCCGTCCATGTACCAATCGACTATTTTTGGTACATCTGTACGACCCCTTGCTCCACCAAAGGCCGTACCTTTCCAGACCCGTCCGGTGACTAATTGAAAAGGACGGGTACTAATTTCTTGGCCGGCCCCGGCTACACCGATAATAGTGGCAACACCCCAACCTTTATGGCAACATTCCAAAGCTTGACGCATAATCTGGACATTGCCGATACACTCAAAACTATAATCGGCCCCACCTTTAGTTAAATCCACCAGATAGGCCACTAAATCCCCCTCGATTTCTTGGGGATTAACAAAATGAGTCATCCCGAATTTGGTCGCTAAAGCTTGTTTCTGGGGATTGATATCGACCCCGACAATCATATCGGCCCCCACCAAACGGGCCCCTTGAATAACATTTAAACCGATACCTCCCAGACCAAAAACCACCACTTTTGACCCTGGTTCTACTTTAGCGGTATTAATCACCGCACCGATACCTGTAGTGACTCCGCAGCCGATATAACAGACTTTTTCAAAGGGAGCATCGGGGCGAATCTTAGCTAGGGAAATCTCTGGCAGTACGGTATAGTTAGCAAAAGTCGAGGTTCCCATGTAGTGATAAAGAGGCTGACCATCGAGGGAAAAACGACTGGTTCCATCCGGCATTACTCCCCGACCTTGGGTAAGACGAATTGCTTGACAGAGATTGGTTTTAAAGCTGAGACAGTATTCGCACTGACGACATTCGGGAATGTATAGGGGAATCACAGGATCACCCACTTTTAGGCTAGTGACACCTTTTCCCACTTCTACCACGATTCCGGCCCCTTCATGGCCTAAAATTGAGGGAAATAAGCCTTCAGGATCGGCCCCAGAGAGAGTATAGGCATCGGTGTGACAAACTCCCGTGGCTTTGATTTCTACTAACACTTCCCCCGCTTGCGGTGGTGCTAATTGTACCGTTTCAATAGTCAGGGGTTTTCCCGCTTCTAGGGCAACTGCCGCTCGAACATCCATAGGCTCAAAGCAATAGGTTTTTTCCAGTATAATACCGTTAAACTGCTGAAGTAATTAGTCACTGACTTTTGAAAACCCACAACCGTTGCCTATCAATGCTTTCAGGGATTTATTGCTCTTAGAATTTTTCTGGATGACGACGAAATAATGGAGAGTGACTGGGGTTTGATGGAGAGGTAATATCGGTTTTGGGTGATTTCAGATGATGCACAAGCAATATAGAGCGATACGTCAAAATTGTTGGGGACTGTTGCCTTTTGCCGCCAAATTAAATGCGCCCTAGCTTATACTGGTTTTGTTGCCTTAGCTTCAATCTTTACTATGACTTTTTCCGTATTCGATCGCGCTACCACACTAAAAAAAGCCTTTCGGGCCTGTAACGTTGAGCCATTGGTGGGTGAGGCGATCGCACGGTATTATGTCGATCTCTCGGCAGTGCGGAAGACGGAAGCAATTGAAGGAGTGAATACTATTCTAGATTTCCAGGAGCCTGGAGAATACACCAATATCTTGTTTACCGGACATCGGGGATGTGGCAAAAGTACAGAACTCAAAAGGATTCAGAAACAATGGGAACAGGATTATCGGGTAATCTACCTGGAAGTCGATGAGGAAACTGATATTAATGATGCAGACTACACCGATCTCTATTTAATTGTGATTAAACAGGTGGAATTTGAACTCCGCCAACTAAAGTCAAAGTTAGATTCCGGGCTATTAACCAGTTTCGAGGATTGGTTCAAGGAAGTTACCAAAGAAGATGAACGTTCTGTTGAGAGTTCAATCAGCGTTCAAGCAGAAGCTACTCTGGGACCAGAAGCACCGTTTCTCGCCAAGTTACTCGTCAAACTTCTGGCTCAGATTAAGGGATCTGATAAGAGCAAAACCACCATTCGGCAGACACTTCAGCGAGATATTTCACGGCTCAAAGCAGACATTAATTTATTACTCAGCGATGCGTACAAAAAGATTAAGGACAAATATCCAAAAGGATTTTTAATCATCTTTGATAATCTGGATCGCGTGACTCCTCAGATTGGTGATCGCCTATTTTTTGATCATGGAACCCAATTAAAAGAGTTAAATTGTACCCTAATTTATACAGTACCAATTTCTGTCATTTCTTCTCCTAAAAGTCTGACTAAAGACTTCAGTAATCTGCACATTATGCCAATGGTTAATATTTATCAGTTTAAGCGCGATCGCTGTGATCTGGACTATAATCAACCCGGTCTAGAAGGGATGGCCAGTTTGATTGAGCAGCGGGTCGACAGTGAAGCCGTGTTCGAGTCGCGGGAACAACTAATTGACTTAGCGAAAGCCAGCGGCGGCAATGTACGGCAACTGATGCAACTGATGCGGATTGCCTGCCGGACGGCCAGTACGCGGGGTCATAATAAAATCACGAGCGAGGATATTACCTACGCAGTTAGACAAGAACAATTTAATTTTGAGAGGTTTATTCCCGATGAGCATTACCCCATATTGGCTCAGGTTTGTTTGAAGAAAAACATTCCCAAAGATTTAATCGGACAATTGATGATGTTTAACCTCTCCGTCCTAGAATACAACGGCGATAATCGCTGGAACTATCCTAATCCTGTAGTGAGGCAAAGTGAGTCTTTCCAAACCGCTCTCCAAAACGCTCAACTCCCTTGATCTTGAGCGGGAAGATCGCCAGTTTCTCGTCTTAAACCGGCAAGTATTGGCTGAATTACTGACCTTTATTGACTTTGCCGAAGGATTTACCCTTGGCTTTGTCGAGGTCAATTTCCCGCCCAATGTAGAGATATTGATTCAGGCACTCAAGTCCGATCCAAAGTGTCAGGACATTCAATTCGAGGTATTGAACTTTTCCCACCGACCAGATTTGAAATTTCTGCGAGACGAAATTGTGCAGCAGTTGCCGATTTTACCCCACGATCCCAGTCGCAAATTAGTGCTGTTAATTCGGGGATTGGAAAAGTCGATTGGGGTAGATTTACAAGGGGACTATCCACCAGTTCTGCAAGACCTCAACTTTGTCCGGGATGCCTATAAACGCAGTGTCCCTCATCCGCTTCTGTTTATTTTGCCTGACTATGCGCTCACTCGTCTGACTAAGTTTGCTCCTGACTTTTGGGCTTGGCGATCGGGTGTGTTTTTGTTCCAGACACCCCAAACCACAAAAGACTATGCTCTTGTGCAAACCCTGGAAGCCGATCGCCCCATTGACTCGTCCAAATCGCCGGAGTCCTCAGAACGAATTGCGCTACTGGAAAGCTTATTGATGGACTATCGCCCTTCAGCGGGACATCCTCCTACAGATATAGATCTCAATACCTGTAACATCCTCCTCCATCAGCTTGGAGTCGCCTACCTGAGTCAGCGCAACGCCACCAAAGCCCAAAACTATCTAGAAAACGCCCTAGAACTAGCGCAGCAGCGGCAGGATGTGTCTCTCGCAGCAGAAATATACCAGGATTTAGGAAGAACCTTCGCGCACAGGAGGAGCTGGGAACAGGCGCGACTCTACTTCCAGCAGGCTCTCGAGATCTTCATTGAATATGGGGAGCGCTTCTCCCAAGCCAGCACCCTGCACCATTTGGGAATGGTAGCGCAAGAATTGAGGGAATGGGAACAGGCGCGACTCTACTTCCAGCAGGCTCTCGAGATCTACATTGAATATGGCGCTGCCGGAGGCACGCAAAGCGCCCGCTTCTCCCAAGCCAGCACCCTGCACAATTTGGGAGCCGTAGCCTACGAGGAGAGGGAATGGGAACAGGCGCGACTCTACTTCCAGCAGGCTCTCGAGATCTTCATTGAATATGGGGATCGCTACTCCCAAGCTGGAACCCTGCACTATTTGGGAATCGTAGCGGCAAAATTGAGGGAATGGGAGCAAGCCCGAAGCTACTACCAGCAAGCTATTGAGATCTTCATTGAATATGGGGATCGCTACTCCCAAGCTGGAACCCTGCACAATTTGGGAATCGTAGCGGGAAAATTGAGGGAATGGGAGCAAGCCCGAAGCTACTACCAGCAAGCTCTTGAGATCAAGATTGAATATGGCGCTGCCGGAGGCACGCAAAGCGCCCGCTTCTCCCAAGCCAGAACCCTGCACAATTTGGGAATCGTAGCGGGAGAATTGAGGGAATGGGAGCAAGCCCGAAGCTACTACCAGCAAGCTATTGAGATCTACATTGAATATGGCGATCGCTTCTCCCAAGCCAGCACCCTTGCACAATTGGGAATAGTAGCGGCAGAATTGAGGGAATGGGAGCAAGCCCGAAGCTACTACCAGCAAGCTATTGAGATCTTCATTGAATATGGCGATCGCTATGAGCAAGCCGGAACCCTGCACCAGTTGGGAATCGTAGCGGAAGGAGTTGGGGAATTGAGCCAAGCCAAAAGTTATTACCTGCAAGCCTTACAAATTTGGGCAGAATTTAACGATGGTTACACCATACAAACCTTTTCTTTGCCTCGTCTTGTTGCTCTTTATCGGCAAACACAAGATGAGGAGATTCTTGTCGGTATTGCTTCTGTTTTCGGGGTTGGGGTTGAGGAGTTGCGGGGTTTGCTGGAGGGTTAGGATGGGTTTTGGGCGCAATCATTGTTTGGGCGCAAGCATTGCGCCCCTACGGGGGAAATATTGGTTTGTCTTGGGATCTCGAAGTGTTCGGCGATGAAGCTGTTGAGTAATTCCTTTGAGGCTTGAGGTTAGTATAATTAAATGGCGGGCAATTGTCTTGTCCGCAATCTTTTTTGGAACGCCTTAAACAGAAGTTCCAAGAGCAACTCGACACCATCAACAAACTCCCCGCCTTATTGCGCCGCGCCTTTAATGGAGAATTTAACCATAAACTTTCCCTGTCCCTACTTAGGAGGTGATGTCGAACTAACCGAAGAACGCTTACAACACATTGGCAAAAACCACCCCGACTTATTACCCTCTCATCTCTCAGAAATAGCTCAAACCTTAGCCAATCCCCAACAAATTCGCCGCAGTTCTCGGCTCAATAATGCCCGTCTATTTAGTTGCTGGTTTGACAGCATCCGTCAGGGTAAATATGTAGTCGTCGTTGTTGTCAGTGACCTCAATCCTAGCCGATATTGGATTATTACCGCCTATCTCGCCCGTAAATTAACAGGAGGACAAATCGAATGGCAGCAAACCTAATTATTAAATATGACCCCACTGGAGACATTCTTTATATCAACAAATGCGCTCCCTATCCCGAACAAGAATCCGAAGAATTAGGAGATGATATTATCGTGAGAGTCAACCCAAAAACCGAAGAAATAGAAAACCTAGAAATCCTTTTTTTCTCCCAAAGACTACAAGAAAAAAGCGAACTCCAACTTCCCCTCATCGCCAATCTCCGCTTGGCAGTTTAGTGTAATCAGATTGAGTAAATCATTAAAACAACTTAGCTTATGTCTGCAAATATTCGTCAACAACTCCATCAACAGATCGATCAATTACCAGATCACATATTGGTTTGTTACGCTATAAACTACTACTAAATATAGATATAACCTAAGCCAAAGACACGAAGCAAATCTCGGCATCCTTCTTCAAAATTATCATTAAAATTAATAATTTGGAAGCTAGGTAAGACCCAAGAAAGTTTTGTATATTCACAAGGTTGATAGAGAATTGGCAAAATTTTATCTTCAAAACGCTGATCCTGTAAAGTAAAAATTAGTTCTCGCTTTACCCACATAGAATCGACCGCATCAGGAGAGAGAACGATAATAAACCAATCACATCGCCTCAAAGCTTTCCCAATTTCATCATGCCATTGCTGTGCGCCTAAAATATTAGTTTCACTATACCAAACGGGAACTCCATGACGGCGTAATTCATTGGCCAAATGAGAGACAAACTCTCGATTTTTGCTAGAATGGGAAAGAAAAGCCTCTTGAGGAATCATTTCATACCTATAGTTACAATTAGATAAGGCATAGCTTCTGATTAGGCAAAGCAAATTTAAAAGTGGTACATCTCAGTTAACTTTCAGTCCGTCGGCGCTTGTCACATTTTTAAGTGCTTGTGTAATTTCTTTCAATTCTTGATTGTCTTGTTCAAGATTAGGGACGAAAATCATTGGAAATTTTTTGAGAATCCAAGGAATATGTTCTAGGTTTGAATTATCTGAGGAAGAGACAATAACAGGAATGATACGACCTTGATACTTTTCTTCTCCAATTGCATAACTAATATCAGAAACAACATTAAAAGGCTTCAGTGATTCTGGTGTTAATAAGACTATCATTGCTTCAGATTCTTGTAAGGCTTTACCTATGTTATTAGCCCAGTTTTCCCCGGGTAACATTTCAGCAGCATCCCAAACTTGAAAGCCATCTTCTTTGAGAGAATCAGCAACTCTCTTAGCTAACTTAGCCTCAGTAAAGGCATGACTAATAAAAACTTTCATATTCTTTCTAGCTTCCTCGATATTTAAATTAATTCAACTGATTTATTCATAATCTGCTGACAATTTACTAAGAGTATAGCGTTTTTAGTCGCTAGAGAAACTCATTTACTCCTCGACCTCTTCAGGAATAGATTCAGCAAACTCAAGCATAGCGTCTAAATCGACGGGTTCTTCAGCTAAATTTTCCGTGCTGGCTTCCGCGAGCCCCCGTTTGAGCGACTCGCGGACACTAGGATTCTGAAATACCCATAGTTCTCCCTCTGGAATCGCAACCATGGGAACCAAAAGAAGTTCCCCGCTTGCATTCATCAGTATCCGATAGTGACGGTTGCTACATTGAGTCCCAAGGCTAATCCGTCCGCAAGCATCAGCCTGAATATCTTCTTTAATGAGCGAAAAATTCTGATACTCCATCACGCCTCCTCCTCTCTTCATATACTTATTCTAGATAAGTTGCCTAATTTGGACAATAGGGTTATGTCCATTTAGCTTCTCAGTATCTAAAGAAAACAGGTTAAACTTGTTCGGGCTAGAGCCTTGACAACAAACCCAGTTTGTAGTTGCACTCTCTTCGCTAAATTCTCTCCCCTTTCCTTGTAGGATAGGGTTCAGGGGAGAGGTCAATAATTAAGAATCCAATGCGATCACACTATTCGGCAACGATCAAGTATAATTAAGATAACAATGTTACTTAAAGAATAAAGTTAAGTTTGAATCTTCAATTGGTATAAATCATGCAACTCGAAGACTATTTTAATTTTCTTGCTCCTAACGATATTCGGCTAAAAGGAACCCGCGTCGGTATTGAAACCATTTTATACGATTTCATTTACCAAGCCAAAACTCCCGAAGAAATTGCTAATACTTATCTATCTTTAACCCTCGAACAGGTATATGCGACGATTCTTTATTATCTTCATGATAAAGAAAAAGTGAGCCAATACATCGCCGACTGGCTAGAATGGGGGCGAAAAATGCGAGAAGAACAGCGAAAAAATCCTCCGCCTGTGGTTGAACGACTGAGAAAATTGAAAGCTGAAATAACAGCCAAGCAGAAAGCTAATGACACTGAAATATTTAATTGATGAAAATGTTAATTCGGTGTATCCTCAACAATTGCGTCGCCGAGAACCAGAAATCATTATTCGAGTAGTTGGTGAACCAGATACACCAAAATTAGGTACATTAGATCCAGAAATCTTGATTTGGTGTGAGGTGATGGGATTTATTTTAGTGACAAATAATCGTGCTTCTATGCCAGTACATTTAAGAGAACACTTCAACCAAAACCGTCACATTCCTGGAATTTTTATTCTCAATCAAGATTTAAGTATTGGTGATAACTTGTTAGAATTAATTGTAATTGCCAAAGGTTCTTTTGACAATGAATATGAAGACCGAATTGTACATTTACCGTTAACTTAATGAAAGCCAAATGAACTTATTAAAACAATCGGACATTCAAGAAAATCCCACAACACTTTACGAACAAGATCTTCAGTTGTGGATTGAGCAAACTATTCATCAATTACAGAATCGACAGTTTGAACAACTGGATATAGAAAACTTAATTGAGGAGTTAAAAGATTTGGGTAAGTCAGAGAAACGCGCCTTAGAGAGCAACTTAATGGTCTTGTTGATTCACTTACTCAAATTAAAGATACAGCATGATGCTCCTGAGACAATGAAAGCAAGTTGGTATAACTCAGTAGATGAGCATCGTCAGCGCGTTCAAGATGATTTACTTAAGATTCCCTCTCTTAAATCTTATCTCTTAATCTCCATCACACAAGCCTATTCCAGCGCTCGTAAAGTCGCCATCAAACAGGGTAAACGCGCTCAATTTGGTATTCGTATTCCCCAAGAAAGTGAGTATCCCCTCGCTTGTCCTTTCACACCTGAACAGATTCTAAATGAGGACTTTTACGGATAAAAACGAAAGTAAACATTATCAATAATAAAACCATGAAACCAGAATATGACCTTGCCAACATGAAAAATCGCCCGAATGACCTAACCCTCCTTCCCTGGGAAATAAGGGGGGAATAAAGTTTTTAACACCTAACTACTTATATCTCAATAAATCTCTTGGATAAATCATAGCAAAGTGAACCTTTCATGTACTCTAAATTAAGGAGAAGACGATGGCTAATCTGGATGATGTAGGAAGAGGGAAAGCAGCTGATAAAAACCTGAACGATGCTAACCGAAGCGATGTGCAGGTAAACAAAACAAGACCATATCCTTAACTGTTCTCTCTGATTTAGAGCAGTTAACCCCGTCAGTAACGGATATTTTGCTGGGTTAAAAATTTAGGTAAATTCAATTAAAAATAGCAAATTACCATTAACATAAATCTTAATTAAGGAGGTAAATATGGTTCAAATTTTACAAGCAAAAGAAGTCACCCTCAGAGATTTAATTAGTCATTTTCAACTAGAGTTTATAGAAGATGAGCATTTTTTTGGGGAATGGCAGGAAGACCTAGAAGCAATCTCTGACCAAGAAAAAGAATTGTTAGATAAAATCAAAACAGGTTATTTTAACTTATTGAATTATCCTCCCTTTTTGGAAACTTCGGTGAGGATGACGGTTTTAGATCCATTATTATTTATTGGTAACTTTTATCTATTTCCTTTTCAGATTAAAGCGGAAGAGTCTGTTGAAATTATTACAGAAGATCAAGATTTAATAATTAAGGGAAGGTTAGATACTTTAATTCTAAAAGAGCAATTATGGGTAATGATTATTGAATCAAAACGGGTTATTTATTCCGTTGAAGCAGGTTTACCGCAATTATTAGCTTATTTAATGGCCAATCCTCATCCCAACCGTCCTAATTATGGAATGTTGACCAATGGTTCCGAGTTTTTATTTGTTAAATTATTATGGGACGGTAAACCTTTATACGGAACCTCTCGTTTATTTGCCATGAGAAATCCGGGGGATTTATACGAGGTTCTCAAAATCCTTAAACATCTCTGTCAGTCTAGCGAGGGGGTGGAATGAACCACAGAGACACAAAGGACACAAAGATCGATCGCTTCTATGGTAAGTTAAGCTGATCACACAGAACCTAGAAGAGCCTGGATTGGAGGAGATTCGGCTAATCTAAGGATGGGTGGTTAAGAATTTTTTCGGCTTTTCTTGACTATTTCAGACTGATTTGTCCTAACAAGCTCAAGAATACGAGAGTTTTTCTCTAGAATTGCTCGGCCTGAGAGGGGAATGATAAAGTTAGATAAGAAAATTAAAGATGGTGTGATTAAAGTGAAATTTGCTGCTAGTACCTATTTTTCCCTGCTGCGCCATTGTGCCGTTCCTTTGTTGTCGATCGCCACTTTTACGCCAATTCTCTTAACTTATTTAGCCAAGGAAAAACCAGAAACCCCACAACCGCAGGCAAATCTAGAGACTGCTGCCTCCCCTGCTCCTATTATCCCATCTCCGATCGCCCCCTTAACCGCGCCATCACCGAAACTATCCCCCTCTCCCCAATCTTCTGCGACTCCAAAATCAGCACCCTCTCCCCAGTCTTCCCTCTCCGCACCGAAAAAATTAGCACCCTTTCCTCAGTCTTCTCCTAATACTTCCCCCGCTGCCGCGGCCAAACCGGTAACTAGACAACCTTTAGCGGTTCCCGCTAATTATACGCCGCCGGTCCTAGAAATTCGCGTAGCGATTAAAAGGGATGTGGCCAGTGTTTTGATTGGAGTTAACGGGCCGGCGGTGATCACCGACCGTCAAGGTCGTGGTTTAAAAACGATTGCCACTAACGAGGGTTTACCGGTGATTGCCAGTGCCAATGGCTTAAAAATGGGCGATTTATCGCTGCCAGAGGTGATTTTTGTGCAGCCCACCAGTGCCGATGGTTTAGTTTATGTGGATGATGGTTGGTATCGGGGCAAAGTGCTGCTTGTTGCCCAAGGCGATCGCTTGTTAGTGGTCAATCATGTTAATTTAGAGGCCTATCTCTATAGTGTAGTGGGTAGTGAAATGCACTCCACTGCGCCAATGCACGCTTTAAAGGCACAGGCGATCGCCGCTCGTTCCTACGCCCTAGTACACATGATCCGCCCCGCTAATGCTTGGTTTCATCTGGGCAATACCCAACGCTGGCAGGTATATAAAGGCATTCGCTCGGAGTATCAATCGACTCACCAGGCGGTTAATGCCACTGCTGGGCAGATTCTCAGCTATAAAGGGGGTGTAGTCGAGTCTCTTTATGCCGCCACGGATGAAATTGTCGCTTGGGCCCACGGTGGTCGCGGTATGAGTCAAACTGGAGCTTATAAATTAGCGGAAAAAGGCCTAGATTATCAACAAATTCTCGGTAATTATTATCCCGGAGTTGGTTTAGCTCGTCTAGTTCTACAAAATTAGATTGATTGGCTTTCTCGACTGAAAACTCAAATCTGATCACTGATAACTGATCACTGAAATGCCGAATGGCAGATTTCTAGTAACCGTATTACAATAAACTTTCAAAATGCTATAGCAGTAAATCTCTCTATGAATAGCCCCTTTCTCGACTACCTCAACGGTCCCAAGCATCCCGTCCTCGTCTTTGATGGAGCGATGGGAACTTCCCTACAAAGCCAAAATCTCACGGCCGAGGACTTTGGTGGGGCAGAATACGAAGGTTGTAACGAGTATCTTGTCCATACTAAACCTAGCGCCGTAGCGAAAGTCCACGAAGCTTTTTTAGCAGTGGGTGCAGATGTGATTGAAACCGACACCTTCGGGGGAACCTCGATAGTTTTAGCCGAGTACGATTTAGCCGATCAAGCCTATTATCTCAACAAAAGCGCCGCCGAACTGGCCAAAGCTTGCGCTAATAAATACTCTACCCCCGAAAAACCCCGTTTTGTGGCGGGTTCCATGGGGCCGGGGACAAAACTGCCCACTTTGGGTCATATTGACTTTGATACCCTCAAAAATGCCTATGTGGAACAGGTAGAGGGTCTGTATGATGGCGGGGCAGATTTATTATTAGTAGAAACCTGTCAGGATGTCCTGCAAATTAAAGCGGCTTTAAATGCTATTGAAGAAGTATTTCAGAAAAAAGGTCAACGATTGCCCCTGATGGTTTCGGTGACGATGGAAACCATGGGAACGATGTTAGTAGGAACGGAAATTAACGCCGTTGTCTCTATTTTACAACCCTATAAAATTGATATTTTGGGACTTAACTGCGCCACTGGTCCCGATTTAATGAAACCCCATATTAAATATCTCTCGGAAAATTCCCCTTTTATTGTTTCTTGTATTCCTAACGCTGGTTTACCGGAAAATGTCGGCGGTCAAGCGCATTATCGCCTCACTCCCGTAGAATTAAAAATGGCTTTAATGCACTTTATCGAAGATTTGGGAGTACAAATTATCGGCGGTTGTTGTGGTACTCGTCCCGACCATATTCAAGCTTTAGCGGAACTAAGTCAGGGTTTAACTCCGAAATCTCGTCATTATCATTATGAACCCTCCGCCGCTTCTATTTATAGTACCCAACCCTATATTCAAGATAATTCTTTTCTCATTGTCGGGGAAAAATTAAACGCCAGTGGTTCTAAAAAATGTCGGGAACTGCTCAATGTTGAAGACTGGGATAGTTTAGTATCGATGGCAAAAGCGCAGGTAAAAGAAGGAGCGCATATTCTCGATGTCAACGTCGATTATGTGGGACGGGATGGGGTGCGCGATATGCACCAATTAGCCTCTCGTTTAGTTAATAATGTCACCCTACCTTTAATGTTAGATTCCACCGAATGGGAAAAAATGGAAGCGGGGTTAAAAGTAGCGGGGGGTAAATGTATCCTCAACTCTACTAACTACGAAGACGGGGAACCGCGTTTTTATCAAGTCTTGGATTTAGCGAAAAAATACGGCGCGGGGGTAGTAATTGGAACCATTGATGAAGAAGGAATGGGCCGCACTGCCGAGAAAAAATTCCAGATAGCTAAACGGGCCTATTATGGGGCGATAGAATACGGAATTCCCCCCTACGAAATCTTTTTTGATCCTCTAGCTTTACCGATTTCTACTGGTATCGAAGAAGACCGAGAAAATGGCAAGGCTACTATCGAAGCAATGCGTCGAATTCGCCAAGAACTGCCAGAATGTCACATTCTTTTAGGTGTGTCTAATATCTCGTTTGGGTTGAATCCGGCAGCGCGTCAGGTATTAAATTCTGTCTTCCTTCACGAAGCGATGCAGGTGGGGATGGATGGGGCAATCGTCAGCGCTAATAAGATTCTTCCTCTGGCAAAAATTGAACCAGAATATCAGCAAATTTGTCGGGATTTAATCTATGATAATCGTCGTTTTGATGGCGATATATGTGTTTATGATCCCCTGACCAAATTAACCGAATTATTTGCGGGTAAAACTACTAAAAAAGACCCCTCTACTAATGCTAATTTACCCGTGGAGGAACGCTTAAAACAGCATATTATTGATGGGGAAAGATTGGGACTGGAAGAGGCTTTAAAGCAAGCTTTACAGGACTATCCACCCCTAGATATTATTAATATTTTCCTCCTGGATGGGATGAAGGTAGTGGGTGAGTTATTTGGTTCGGGACAAATGCAGTTACCTTTTGTTCTCCAATCGGCCCAAACTATGAAAGCGGCCGTTGCTTTTTTAGAACCCTTTATGGAGAAAAAAGAGGGGGATAATAATGCCAAAGGGACTTTTATTATCGCAACAGTTAAAGGAGATGTTCACGATATTGGTAAAAACTTAGTTGATATTATCTTGACCAATAACGGCTATAGGGTGATTAACTTGGGCATTAAACAACCCGTAGAAAATATCATCGAAGCCTACAAAGAACATAAGGCCGATTGTATCGCTATGAGCGGTTTATTGGTGAAATCGACGGCTTTTATGAAGGAAAATCTAGAGGTTTTTAATGAAAAAGGAATCACCGTTCCTGTTATTCTTGGTGGGGCAGCTTTAACTCCCAAATTTGTCCATGATGACTGTCAAAAAACCTACAAGGGGCAGGTTATCTATGGAAAAGATGCCTTTTCTGACCTGCATTTTATGGATAAATTAATGCCCGCTAAAGCTGGCGGTCAATGGGATGATAGTAAAGGCTTTTTAGCGGAGTTGGCCGAGGCAGAAAAAACCCCGGTTGTTGCCGAAGAATTAGAGGTTAATCCCGATACTATTTTTACTGATGGAACCCTGGACAAAGAATTAGTTATTGATACCCGTCGTTCCGAAGCGGTGGAAGTTGATATTCCCCGACCAACACCGCCCTTCTGGGGTACTAAAATATTAACAGCAGCAGAAATTCCCATCGAGGAGGTTTTCTGGTATTTGGACCTACAAGCTTTATTTGTCGGTCAATGGCAATTCCGCAAACCCAAAAGCCAATCGAAGCCAGAATACGACCAGTTTTTACAGGAAAAAGTTCATCCAATTCTGACAGCATGGAAAGAGAAAATTGTCAAGGAAAATTTACTAAACCCCACATTAATTTATGGTTATTTTCCCTGTCAATCCTCCGGTAATTCCCTGTTAATTTACGATCCCGAATCGATACAAGCAGGCGAAAAACCCGAAAATCTGCAACCGATCGCCATTTTTGAGTTTCCTCGCCAGAAATCTGGTCGTCGTCTCTGTATTGCTGACTTTTTCGCCCCGCAGGAATCCGGTATTATCGACGTTTTCCCGATGCAAGCGGTGACGGTGGGGGAAATCGCCACGGAATACGCTAAATCTCTCTTTGATGCCAACGAATATACCGAATACCTCTATTATCACGGTATGGCTGTGCAAACCGCCGAAGCCATGGCCGAATGGACCCACACCCGCATCCGTCGCGAGTTAGGTTTTGCAGAGTTCGATCCCGATAATATCCGCGATATACTGCAACAGCGTTACCAGGGTTCTCGCTATAGTTTCGGCTATCCCGCTTGTCCCAATATTCAGGACCAATACAAGCAATTAAATCTGTTAGGATGCGATCGCATTGGGATGTATATGGACGAAAGCGAACAATTGTACCCAGAACAATCCACCACCGCCATTATCACCTATCACCCCACCGCTAAATACTTTAGTACCTAATCAGTGACCAGTTATCAGTGATCAGATTTGAGTTTTCATTGCAATTATCGACTTAGATCTATAATATGCCAGCAATTTTTTTCATTATTAACCACATGACAAAGTGGCCACTGCTGTGGTATTAATTTAAGATAGGAAGTTTTCGGGAGTCAGTCGTCGGTCGTTCATACCAAATTAGCCTACACCTCATCTTGATAGGAAAGGCTATATTTTTTGCAGCTTCTTAGGGAAATTATGACCACTAATCCTCTTAACTCGCTCATTTTAGAGCAGATTAGTCATATCTGTGAGCAATACTCGATCGAAAGTCGTATTCTCGAAGATTTTGCTGATTTTGTCATCAAAAACCACCGTAAAAAGTCTCCTAAACCATCGTTAACTAAATCAAAAACTACAGCCACCACCACCACAGGCCCAAAAGTTAAACCTTTAACTCTAACGCAACTTAAACAGGCAGTTTATGCCTATTTTGAGGTTAGCAATACCACAGAATTAAAAAAATCGAGTATGTTTCAAATGGCTACTAGAGCCTTTGATAACATCAATTTATCTCAGCGAGAAAGTTGGGAGGTTATCTACAGGAAATATATCGGTATTCTTCCCGAAGAAGATTACGAACAGGGGAAAGATTGTATCAACGGTATCAATATTTTTAAATATTTTCGTCCCTATCGTGTTTTCGATCTTGATCCAAATACTGCCAGCAAGGAAGACATTAAAAATGCCTATTATCGTCTTTCTAAGATCTATCATCCTGATAACCAAGAAACAGGAAACTCTCACATCTTTGATCGTTTGACTGTGATGTATAAATCTATCACCACGGAGATAAAATAATTATGCCTCAGAAAGCAAATACCTTCCTGATCCGGGATACCGAATTAGCTCAATGGTTTTCTATTACTCTCGAAAAACTAGAAAAAATTGTTGATATTTTTGATGCTGATCCTAATGATGATTGGGATTTAGTTGAAGGTGTCGATTATCAATTTGTCAACAAAAAAGATAAAGTTAGAGTGTTTTCTTTTGAAGGTGCTTTAAAAATTGCTTCCTATATCGAGAAGAATGAAAAGCGAGGAATTATATACAGATTTAGAGAATTTTTTACTAAGCACGATCAAAAAATTCGTCGCTCCTTAGCACGAAAATTAATTTTTGCTGAACTCACTGACTCTGGCGAAATTCAAGTTTATAAAGGACGGCCTATGATTCATAAACAGAGTTTGCGGCGAATTTTAAAAACTAATGGAACCAAGCTAAATAAAAACGTGAATCATCTTCAGCAAAGAACTGATAAACCTCTAGAATTAGGAGTAGATTTTTACGAAGATGAAAAAAGAGAGTTTTGGTTCTCTGAAACTGGAGTTGTTCGCATTTCTAAATCCATGAGTGAAACTTTGACGAATAAATCGCGCCAAGAAATGTGTAAAATGATTGAAATCGAGTTTCCTCTTGCCTTTAAAGAAATTCAGGAACATCTAGATGACGATACCAAACAAAAAATCGAGATTGAAAAGGCTAAAAAACGAGCTAAAACTAGAGATAAAAACACTTGTCAGGTGACGGGGCAAAAACCGGATAGACATAATAAATTTAATCTCGCTGTCCATCATCTTTACTCTGTCCAAAAATATCCCCATCTAGCGACATTAGATCTGAATTTGGTGACTATTAAAGAAGAAATTCACCAAGAATTCCACGGTAATTTAGGGGGATTTCATCAACCTTGTACCATCGAGGATTTTATCGAATTCTTGCACGTTTACTATCCCGAACATCATAGTAATTTAGCCTTAAAACTTCAGAAAACTAAGAAAAAACTGGAAAAATTAGCTAAATAATCATTCAATTTCGGGGGGTGAATAGCTTCAAGGTGATTATCGATTTTTTTAGGGAAAGAACGACCAAATTTCATCCCGATCGATAATTAATTTATCTTGAGGTTTTGCCAAAACCCCGATCTGACGAGGAGCAGCTGCATCTAAATCATTGGCAACTATTGTCAACTCCGCCCATAGTATATATGATAGTTGAACTCTAATTTAGGATCTAGCTGGGTCTAGAGAGGATAATATGGATAAGATCAAGGTAGGATTGTTGTTTGGTGGTCGATCGGGAGAACACGAGGTATCTATCAATTCGGCTCGATCGATCCTGCAAGCTTTTAATTACCCCGAAAATCTTGACAAATACGCCGTTATCCCCTTCTATATCGATAAAAATGGCTGTTGGCATTCGGCAGCAACTGCTAGACAAATTTTAACCTCTGGGCAACCCCTAGCTATTGAGAGTGATATAAAAGTCAATATCTGGCAATTTCCCCCGGAAGTGAGAGAAATCGAGGTTTGGTTTCCAATTCTCCACGGACCGAATGGAGAAGATGGCACTTTACAAGGATTACTCACTCTCATGCGGGTTGCTTTTGTGGGTAGTGGGGTACTGGGTTCATGCTTGGGAATGGATAAAATTGCCATGAAAACTGCTTTTGCAGCCGCTGGATTACCCCAAGTTAAGTATAAGGCCATAACCCGCTCGCAAGTGTGGTCAAATCCCTGTATTTTTCCGCAATTGTGCGATCAAATCGCCGAGGAAATAGGTTATCCTTGTTTTATTAAACCGGCTAATTTAGGTTCTTCGGTGGGTATTAGTAAAGCACGCAACCGGCAAGAATTAGAGGCTGCTTTAGATAGTGCTGCTAGTTATGATCGACGGATTATTGTTGAAGCAGGAGTAACCGCAAGGGAGATCGAATGTGCGGTTTTAGGTAATGATAATCCCCAAGCTTCTCTGGTGGGAGAAATTACTTTTGATAGTGATTTTTATGACTACGAAACTAAATATACTGACGGGCGATCGAGTATGGTGATTCCCGCTAATATTCCCGATAAAATTGCTAATCAAGTGCGAGAAATGGCTGTAGAAGCATTTAAAGCTGTGGATGCTGCGGGATTGTCGCGGGTGGATTTTTTCTATGTAGAAAATACTGGGGAAGTGTTTCTCAATGAAATTAATACTCTGCCGGGGTTTACTAATTTTAGTATGTATCCCCAACTCTGGAAAGCCACCGGTTTAGAGTTTGATAAATTGGTCGATAAGTTGGTACAATTAGCCTTAGAAAGACAGGAAAAATAAGGTTAAATTACCATTATTTCTAGGATAGGAATTACCTATTAAATAGAAGATAAATTTTGTCTTTGATCCCCCCTTATTAAGGGGGGAAACTGACAATTTTTAACACCTAACTAGGGTTTGCTGAATAAATGTGAAATATAGACGAGGTAAGGGTTTTAGGGTCTTGTTTCGCGAAACAGGTGCAAGATTTTGAGAGAATCGTGCTTCAAAACCTTGGGTCTTCATCGGCCCGCGTTCTGTAAGGGCGAAGCATTCGGGCAATAACCTATCGGTGAAACCGTAGATTTTCTATCCGAATGCTTCGCCCCTACTTTTTCAGCAAACCCTACTTAGAGATATTGATCAATCAGATAGTTTCGGGATCAATGCCCAATTCTCGTAATTTTTGGGCTAATTTTTCCTTCTCCAAGATAGCTTGTTCTTTTTCAAGGATAGCCTGTTCCTTCGCTTGTCGTTCCTGTTCCCTTTCTAAAAGAATCTGTTCCCTTTCTAAAAGAATCTGTTCCTTTGCTTGTCTTTGCTCTAATTCAGCTTCTTGGGGAGTGGGAACCAATTGACCATCGGCGGTAAAATAACGCAGTTTACGGTCAAAAATGCCTAAATATAGTTCTAATTGTTCACTCCATAAATAGCCGTTTTCATTAGCAGGAATAGCCTGATATTGTCCCGCAATTAGTCTAAATCCTTGCAATTCTAAGGTATTAGGATCGAACCAAAAATAATTAGGAGTGCGAAAGGTATTTTGATAGAGAATTTTCTTTTTAGTGCGGTCAATATTGGCCGTAGAATCGGAAAGAATCTCCACGATCACATTGGGATATTTACCCCCTTCTCCCCAAACTACCCAACTTTTGCGGGGACGTTTTTCTGTATCTAAAACCACAAAAAAATCTGGACCACAGAAATCGCGCTTTTTCAGTTGTTCTTCGTTATAGTAGATAGTCAGATTACCGGAAGCATAGTAATCGTTTTTCTCTTGCCATAATAATTCTAGACAACTGAGAAGAATTATGATCTGTTGCAGATGTAAATCACTTTCCAAGGGTGGTTCATCACTCCATAAATCCGTGGGGGGACAGGTAACTTCCGGTAAAATGTCGAGAGTTGTCATAGTTTTTCCCCGTTATACTAGCTTTGTTTAATTATAACTGTTACGATCTTTTCTGGTCATAAAAAACTAACTTTTGGCTGACTCACGAGTAAAACTGTAGATAATTTGGGTAGCTAATTGTGGTAATTGTGAAAAATCTTCATCGGACATTTTTTGACGATCGAGTTTCATTTGTAATCCCGTCATCGAATCATCTCCGTCGGAAATTAAAAATTCTAAGCGTTCAATTTCCGACCAATCTTTAACGTCATTTAATATCTTGTCAATAACCAAAAGGTAAGGATGGGAAGGATCTTTATACCAATTACTGCTGACACCCTGACGAATATCTAAACCTAAATGTACGATCAAAGGGGCGCGATTAAAAAGGGCATTGGCTACCGGTCGGGTTTCTTCTTGGAGAGATAATTGATTAGCGCGACTTAACTGCCGTAATTTCTCTAATTGATGATATCTTTGCGAAATTGACGGCGGATTTTCCCCCCAACTGAGAGCGATGGTGACTAGATAGGTTTGTAAGAATAGATGTCCTAACTTTTCCGCTTTTGTGGCCAGATAATTGGAATTATAATCATTAGCCTCGATCAGTAAAGGTACTCGCTCGACTATTTCCAAACCATAGCCTTTTAATCCGGCAATTTTACGCGGATTATTGGTAATTAAACGAATATTTCTCACCCCCAAATCGTTAAGCATTTGCGCTCCCATGCCGTAATCGCGCAAATCGGCGGGAAATCCTAACCTTTCGTTGGCTTCCACCGTATCTAATCCTATATCCTGTAAAGAATAGGCTTTTAGCTTATTAATTAAGCCAATTCCCCGGCCTTCCTGTCGCAGGTAAACCACCACCCCTAAACCGTTGTTTTCAATCATTTTTAAGGCACTTTGTAACTGTTGCCGACAATCACAACGCAAGGATCCCAAAGCATCCCCGGTCAGACATTCCGAGTGCATTCGTACCATTACAGGTTGATCATCAAAGAGAGCGGGATCGCCTTTCACAATAGCGATGTGTTCGGTTTGATCTAATAAATTTCGGTAGGCATAAAGCTGAAAAGTGCCGAATTGACTGGGAAAATTACAGACCGTTTCCCGATGGACAAAGCGATCATGTTTTAAGCGATAACCGATCAGATCGGCAATGCTAATTAACTTGAGATTATGTTGACGAGCGTATTCAAATAGTTGCGGTAAACGGGCCATGGAACCATCGGGATTTTGGATCTCACAGATAACTCCCGCCGGATACAACCCGGCTAATCGAGCTAGATCCACCGCTGCCTCCGTATGACCGGCGCGTTTTAAGACTCCACCGGCTTTAGCACGAATCGGGAAGACATGACCGGGACGGGTGAGATCGTCGGGACGAGTGACTGGATTAATGGCAACTTGCACGGTTTTCGCCCGATCTTCTGCCGAAATGCCAGTTTTAACCCCTAAATGGGGAGCAGCATCGATGCTAACGGTAAAAGCGGTTTGATTGCTATCGGTGTTTTTTGTCACCATCAAGGGTAATTCGAGAGCATCAAGACGCTCTCCCGTCATTGCCAGACAGATTAAACCGCGAGCTTGCACTGCCATGAAGTTAATCATATCGGGGGTGGCAAATTGGGCCGCACAGATTAGATCTCCTTCATTTTCGCGATTCTCATCATCAACTACTACAATAGCCCGTCCGGCTTTGATTTCCGCTAAGGCAGTATCGATAGAGTCAAAAGCGATCGAAGTGACAGTCACAGGCATTAAAACGGTAGAACTATTTTCATTCTACAGGTTTGCTCGATCTGCTGAGGGTCAATTTCTGCCAGTTCCCTAGAAAAAAGTCTCCCGGTGAACCTGACGGCTGCCCGGGAGACTTTTAGCTATCTTAAGCTAGAAGATTAGTTCAAACTAGCGGGGGTGATGCTGGCAACTTTGCCACCGAGACGGTTGATCTGTTGCAGGGTGTTATTTAACTGTTCAAAGGGGACGATAATCGCTTTGCTACTGCGACGGACACGGGGATAACCTGGTTTGCTAATAGCGGCAATTTCCACGCGATAGAGCTTACCCACATCACCATAGGCCACACTACCACCAAGAGCTTTACTGGGGGTGTTGCGTTGAGCAGAGGGACGATAGGCCCAACCATCGCTGCCACCGGAGGGACCGACTACTGCCGAAGCACCGTTTTGAGCTAATTCCACCGCTAAACGGGAGGTTTTGCCGGCAATCTGAGAGCGATCGCTGTTGGCATAACCGCGATAGAGTTGGAACATCCGGGTAAATCCCACGGTTTTCTGACCGGGTTGGGTGGCGAAACCGCGATAGTAGGGAACGATGCTATCGCCGAAGTTTTCGGTATATTCGGCGGAATCGATGTAGGAGTCGATATCGGCCTCGAATCCTTTGTTTTCATAGAGATCGAGGTGATAGACCACTTCCGACTCATCGTAGGGAGCGCGACCTAAAAGATGTTTGATATTAAGTTCGATGACGCGGGTTTGGAAGTTACCGTAGAAGAATTTGTTCTTATACAGTTCCGATTTGGCCACGGCGCGGACAAATTCCCGCACGGTGATCGAACCATTGCAGAGTAAGGATTCGGCACTGGTAAGGCGCTCGGAACGCATGATATAGTCATTGCCTAGCACCTGACGATAGACGGCGCGAATAACCGCCTGTGCGTCGTCACGGGACCAATCGGGACGTAATTCCACGGGAGCAACCTCGCTAAAAGCGGTTGTCCCTAAACGGGAAGCTGAGGTAGTAATTGCCACTAAAGTTCTCCTACAAAAAAATGATCATTTTCTGACCCCTCAAAACTAGGGGAGGATCAGTTCGATTACCTGGCCGCCTTGACGATGGATATAACAAGGTCTGGAAGAACAGGTGATTGCTAACCCTTTTGCTAACAACCTCCTGTCTTTCCAGACCAGCAGTTTTTTCGATTGGACTAGCTGAGAGCGTTGATAGCGTAGTCGATATAGGAGTTGGCTTCTACCGCAGGGTCGCCACTTAAACCATGGTTGGCTTTGATATATTTGAGAGCTTCGATGTACCAGCTAGGAGACAGGTCGAAGGTGCGGTTGATTTCGTCGATACCAGCGATGAGGTACTCGTCCATCGGACCGGTTCCACCAGCAACTAAGCAGTAGGTCACCATGCGGAGGTAGTAACCGATGTCACGAGCGCATTTTTCTTTACCGCGTTGGTCCGCCGCAAAGTTAGCCCCTTGCATTTGGGTGGTGTAGGGGTACTTGTTGTACACAGCTTGAGCAGCGCCAGAGATCAAAGAATTGGCTTTTTCGGTCAACACTTTAGCGGCGCTGAGGCCAGCAGAAGCTTGACGAAAACGACCGAAAGCAGTTTGGATTTCGGTGCTGCTTAAGAAACGACCTTGAGAATCAGCGGCTGCTACGGCTTCGGTAAGGGGGGTTTTCATTTTTTGGTATCTCCCAATAATCTTGCAATAAGTTTCCTACGGTTTAATTGAGACTAGCCCCAGGGACTAGGCGACAGCAGCGGCGGCGCGGTCGAAGTAGCTGGCAATTTCAGACATTAAAGCACTGCAATCGCCGGGGGTGATACCGTTGCGATCGTTAGCAATGGATAAAGCGGCTTCTTTCATTTTGCTTACGCCAGCAGCTACGGAAGCTCCTGGTACTCCCAAAGCTACATAGGTTTCGCGCAGACCATTTAAGCAACGATCATCGAGAACACTGCCGTCGCCAGAGAAGGTAGCGTAGGTAACATAGCGCAAGATGATTTCCATGTCGCGTAGGCAAGCGGCCATACGACGGCTGGTGTAGGCATTACCACCGGGGGTGATCAGTTGGGGCTGTTCAGCGAACAGGCTACGAGCGGCGTTGGCAACGATGGTGGAAGCGTTACTGGTGATCCGGTTAACAGAGTCCATCCGTTTGTTGCTGTCGGCAACCATGGCGCTGAGAGCGTCTAGTTGCGAAGAGCTTAAATATTCGCCACGAGCATCAGCTTGGGATACTACCCGGGTGAATGCGTCAAACATTGTGACAATCTCCTAAATTTAAATGGGATTTGCTTGCAATTAAAATTTTCCCTCTTAAGGGATTTCACGGTGAGTCTGGACGAGCCTTGACCGTGATTGTTGCGATTTACTTTAAGAAACCTGAAAAAACTTCACTGCTCTCTCATAAATCACCTAAGGAGGTTAAACAAGTATCCAGCTTAACTTTTGTCTGTTATCTTGGCCCCTCAAGTTAAATTTATACACTGCTGTCGAAACTTTGTTTGTTACAAATTATTAAGTTTTTTGCTGTCTTTTTGTAACGGTCACTTAACAATGACTTGATCGATTTGGTCATCAATTCCTGACATGGCTCAAAGCCTCTCACCGTCAGGAAATCAGAGACAGCAAGGCTTTAAGGGTATAAAGGGCAGCAAGATAGAAAATTTAAGTTTTTTTTAATATTTTCCCGATTTCCCTTCCCCTATTACCCAAGGATCGCCCTTTCCAGCACTCCAACAAGATGAAGTTTTGTAAAGAAGGGTGTGGGGTGTGGGGAGTGGGG